>JBAZPE010000010.1:0-13080 GCA_041648375.1 Burkholderiaceae bacterium
TCTTCGAAGCCTGCGGGCGGCGCATAGGCGTGGTATTCGCCGCCATGCAGGGCGTCGATCACCGCCTGGATCACCGAAGGGTGGGGCTCGAAGTGGTTGGTATTCTGCCCCAGCCACATCAGTCCCGGTGTATTGCACAGCGTGTCGAAATAGATGTTGCGGGCTTCGAAATTTCGCATGATGACGTACGGCCTCAGATGATCGAGCGTTTGGAAGCGATGCCGCCGTCGATGGTGACGATGGTGCCGGTGATATAGCCAGCACGCTCGGACGCCAGCCAGACGATCAGGTCGCCGACTTCTTCCGGGCTGGCCGGGCGTTTCGCGGGGTACTTGTCGAACAGTTCTTCCCAGCGACCTTCGTCGCCATACCAATCCAGGGCACGGCGCTTCATCAGCTTGACCATGCGATCGGTGGCCACGGGGCCCGGGTTCACACCCACGACACGAATGCCATCGTCCAGGCTGCGTCCGCCTACGCCGCGCGTGAACGCCATCATCGCGGCGTTGCCCGTGGTGCCGACGATGTAGTTGGCATCCCAGTTCTCGCCGGAGTTGCCGATGTCGTTGACGATCACGCCTGAACCGCGCTTTTTCATGTGCGCATAGAGTTCGCGGGTGAGCGTCACATACGAAAAGATCTTCATGTCCAGGCTGTCGCGCCAGGCCTGATCCGACAGTTGGTCCAGGGGGCCAGGCGTGGAGTCGGCGGCGTTGTTCACCAGAATGTCGACCTCGCTGCAGCGTGCGGCCAGGTCGATCACGTTTTGTGTGACCGAGAGATCCATCGGGTGCACGTGCACGGTCAGACCTTCGTACGTGGCTTCCATATCGGTGCGTGCGGCTTGCAGGGCGTCGGCCGAGCGTGCTGCCAGGTGCAGGGTGGCCACGCCTTCGCGAGCGAAACTATGGGCGGTGGCCAGCCCAATACCTTTGGAGGCGCCGGTGATCAGTGCCGATTTGCCTTTCAATCCGAGATCCATCTGTCATTCCTTGGGGCGGTTGATGTATGCAAGAGATCGATTCAAGTATTTTTACGACGTCGCAAAAAGCCACTGACACGCAATGCTTGATCGATTTCTGCATGGGTATGAAAGGCTAAAGCAAAGGCTATGCCAACTTTTTACGGGAGGACGAGCGTCTGTCGGCGATCCCATGCACAGATTTGGTGCAAAACATGGCGCATATTTGATCGCTTTTCGTGCATACAATAGATTGGCGGTTGTATACAAGAACGCGTAAAATTCGCATGTCTTGTTCATGGTCCGGGTACTGCGGTCCGGACTCAGTCGTTCAGCCTTGAGAGGCTCCCCTGGCACCGCTAGACTTCACCTGCTGGCGATGTCATTTCGTTGGTCTATAGATGAGAGCTTCTGCAATAGTGAAAACCGCCCTCAGCCGTTCCGAGCAGATCCAGCAGGTGCTGGAGTCAGAGATATTCGCGGGTCAGCTGGCACCTGGTGCGCGGCTCGATGAAGTCGAGCTCGCCTCGCGCTTCAGTGTTTCGCGCACCCCTGTGCGCGAGGCGTTGCGTCACCTGGCCTCATCAGGCCTGATCCAGATCAGGTCGCGTCAACCCGCGCTTGTCATGGCCCTGTCGGCGCACAAGCTGATCGAGATGTTCCAGGTGATGGCCGAGCTTGAATCGTTGTGCGCCCGCATGGCGGCACGCCGCATCAGCCCGGCGCAGCTGGCCGAGCTCAATGCATTGCAGGATGAATTGATCGAACTGTCGAGAACCGATCAGGTCGATGCGTTCTACGAAGTCAATCGACGCTTTCACGAACTGATCTATGAAGCGTCGCAGAACGAGTTTCTGGCCGAGCAAACGCGCAGCCTGCGCAACCGGATCGGCAGCTATCGCAAGTTGGTCACGCACCGTCCCAGTCGCAGAACCGACACCCTTGCCGAGCACGCGGCGGTCTTGCGCTGCATCGTCACAGGCGACGAGGAAGGCGCAGCGGCCGCCATGCGCGGGCACGTCAATCTGCTGGGCGAGAAGCTGCTGGATTTCATCGCCGTGTTTCCGAAAGGAAACGGCGGCGACTGAATCAGCGCCCCGACCCGTGCGGGGACATGACGGCGACCCGATCGATGCCACCGCCTCATCGACGCGATACGTTCAATCCACGCTGGCGCCAGACGCCTTCACTGCTGCGCCCCACATCGCGATTTCCTTGTCCCGAAACCGTGCAAATTGCTCGGGGGTCCCGCCCGACGGCGTGGCGCCGATGGACTTCAGGTAAGTCGTGGTCGCGGGATCTTTCAGCACCTCATTCATTGCCGCATTGACCTTCTGTACTGCCGCATCGGGTATGCCTGCGGGTCCTACGATGGCCGCCCATGTCAGTGCTTCGAAGCCCTTGACACCCTGTTCATCGAGCGTGGGCACATCCGGCGCAGCGGGCGAGCGCGCAAGACTGGTCACGCCCAGCAAGCGCACACGCCCATTGGTGGCGTGCGGCAGAATCGAGGTCGAGGTGTCAAAGGCGAACTGCACACGACCGCCGATCAGATCGGTGACCATCGCGGGCGAACCCTTGTAAGGCACATGCAGCAGATCCATGCCCGTGTTGGCCTTGAGCATCTCCATGGCGATGTGCTGCGTCAGTCCGCTACCGCCCGACCCATAGGCCAGCTGCTTCGGACGTTCCTTTACGTAAGCCTGCATCTCGGCATAGGTCTTCACCGGTACGTCGGCTGCGGTGGCCAGGAACATTGGGGTGGTGTTGGTAAGGATAACGGGCGTGAAGTCCTTCACCGGATCATAGGACAGCGTTTTGTACAGCGCAGGGTTGATCGCCAGCGTGGCACCCGAGGTCATCAGCAGTGTGTAGCCGTCCTTGTCAGCGTTCTTGACCGCCTCATGAGCAATGATGCCGGCTGCACCCGCGCGGTTTTCGACTACTACCGACTGACCCAGCTTTTCGCCCAGTTTGGCGGCATAGAAGCGCGCCACACCGTCGATGGCCTGTCCCGGCGGAAAGCCGATCAGCAGACGGATGCTGCGGTTGGGATAGTCGCCTGCCGGTGCGGCGGCATAGGTTGTGGTGACGGCGCCCAGGCTGAGGGCAAGCGAGGATAGTCCCGCAACGATTCGGGGAATGCGCATGGATTGTCTCCGTAGGTTTTTGGACCGCCAGCATCCGTCAAGGGGATGCCTGGGGCAATTTGCAAAATCGAATAAAGCTATAGGTCAGACTGATCAATCGTGACTGATCACCAGACCGCCGCGTAGATGGCGCGCGCGTCGGCAAGCCCCACCTCGCGCGGGTTGTTCATCAACAGACGCTGTTGCTGCATGGCGTCGCGCGCCAGCATGTCCAGATCGTTTTCTGCCACGCCCACATCGCGCAGGCGGCGGGCAATACCTGTCGCGGCGATCAACCTGTCGATATGCGTGATCAGGTCGCGTGCGCGATCGGCGGGATCGCTTGATGTGAGCGCAACGCCCATGCAATCGGCCAGCTCGGCATACTGTTGCTGGGCATGCGACAGATTGAAGGTCAGGACCTCGGTGAGCACCAATGCGTTCGACAGACCATGTGGCACGTGGAAGTGGCCGCCCAACGGATAGGCCAAGGCATGCACGGCGGCCACGGGTGCATTGGCAAAGGCCTGGCCGGCCAGCGTCGCGCCCAGCAGCATCGCTTCTCGCGCCGTCTGGTTGTGTCCGTCATTGCACGCGGTCAACAGGTTCGCAGAGAGCAGGCGCAAGGCTTCACGTGCCAGCGCGTCGGACAGGGGGTTCTTCAGGCGCGCACTGGTATAGGCTTCGATGGCATGGACCATGGCGTCAATGCCGGTGGCTGCCGTGGCATGCGGGGGCAGCCCCAGCGTGAGCGACGCGTCCAGAATCGCCCAGTCGGCATACAGCACAGGCGACACGATGCCGCTCTTGGTGTGTTTGCCGGTGGTGACGATGGAGATGGGCGTGACTTCCGAGCCGGTACCTGCCGTCGTCGGAATCTGTATCAGGGGCAGACGCGGTCCCTGAACGTTGCCAATGCCGTACATTGCTGCCAGGGGTTGATCCGATGCCGCCAGCACGGCCACCAGTTTGGCCACATCCATGGACGAACCGCCGCCCAGGCCCACCACCAGCCTGGCATTGAATGCACGGGTCTGTGCTGCGCAGGCGAGTACGACATCGTCGGGAGGATCGGCCACCACATCGTCGATGACCAGGACTTCCCAGCCGGTGTCCGCAAGATTGGCCAGTGGCCCGGCCAGCATGCCGCTCTGATGCAGGAATTTGTCGGTGACCAGACATAGTCGGGTCGGTGCATAGCGTTCTGTCAGCAAGGTGCCCAAGGTCTGGACTGCACCAGCGCGTACGGTCAGCGAGGCGACCGTCGTGAAATCAAAACGGGGTGACATAAGCAATCCGATGTAGGGGTAACGGAACGAAGCAGCGACGTCATGACGTGGCCACGCAATGACTACGCCGTCTCCACTGCCTCGGACGTCAATTGCCAGAATTCACGATTGAAGTAGACCAGCGGGTCGTCGCTGCCAATGTGCACTTTCTGAACTTCACCGATCAGAATCGTGTGGTCGCCGGCGATATGCGGTTCCTGTGCGCGGCAGATCAGCGCAGCCATGCTGTCGGGAAGATGAGGCGGTTCGTTACCCTCGCCATAGACGAAGGCGTTGCCCGAGAACTTGTCGGCATTCTTGCGGGCGAAATGCATGGCGATGTCTTTCTGCTCGTTGGACAGCAGGTTGATCGCGAAATGGTCTGCGCCCATGAACGCTTCATACGATTCGGCCTTGTTCGCCAGGCATACCAGCACCAGCGGCGGGTCCATGGACAAGGACGAAAACGAGCTGGCGGTGAAGCCCCAGTGCCGGCCGGCGCGGTCGGTGGTCGACACAATCGTCACGCCGCTGGGAAAGCGGCTCATCGCGTCTTTGAAGTTGGCGGGGGTGGCTGTGGTCATGGCGGTTCCTTTGATCTCAGGGGGTGCGAACACGGGCGGGCCATGTCCGAACGGTGAGCAAAGTCTAAGAACCGCGGGTCAGATCAACAATTCGTTTGTCGCAATGAACTTATAGGTGAAATGGATAGATCACAGTGCCTGATCGACCGCTGGTGAGCGCGCCAGGGCGTCACGCAAGTAGTCGCAGAAGCGCTCGGCGGCAGGCGAGCGCTCCTTGCCGCGTGCCCGCAAAATACCGAAGCTGCGGGTGAGCGCCACGTCCGATACCCGCACGGTCGAGCGCGTGCCGACAGCGTGAAGCTGTGCCATTGACCGGGGCAGAAAGGTCACCCCATTGCCCGCGTCTACCATGCCCAGCAGCGTGCTCAGGTTGGCGGCCTGCTGCGTGGCGCGCAGTGTGAGACCCCGGCTCGCATAGGCCTGGGCGAGTGTGGCCTGCAGCGACGCGTAGCGCTCCAGGAACATCAGTGGCGCATCGGCAAGCTGGTCCAAAGTGATGTGATCGGCCTGTGCCAAGGGGTGAGAAGACGGCACCACCAACAGCATATCCTCGTGGGTCAGCGGCTCGAACTCGAATGCGCCGAAATCGTTGTCGAACGCAACCACAGCCAGGTCCACGTCGCCCGACGCAATGCGACTGATCACGTCTTCGTATTGCAAGTCACGCAACTGGAGCTGGACATCAATGTATCGGCTGCAGAAGCCGCGGATGATCGGGGGCAGCATGCCGGCGGCAATCATGGGCGTGGCACCGACCACCACGCGCATGCGTTCTTCTTCGGCAGTCACCTGAAATTCCTGCAGCAGGCTACGCAGGTCCTTGAGTGCTTCCTGCGCCTTGTCGCGCAACCGTTCACCGGCTGGCGTGGGTGCGACGTGTCGTGTGGTGCGCACCAGCAGGCGGGTCTTCAGCGTTGATTCCAGACGCTGAATCCGTCCTGTGACCGAGGGCTGCGAAATGCTCAGTCTGAGCGCCGCCTGGCTGAAACTCGCGAGCTCCACGACGGCCAGAAAAGTCTCGAGTTCGACCAGATCAAAGCGAATGGTCGGTGCCGATTGCGGCGCGGGTTGCGTAAGCCGCTCAGGCTTGGCTGGCATGGTGTCTCCGGACATTCTTATCAGTAATGCCTATTAATTTATGCCCAAATGCAAATAGTAGGCAAGCAGGCGCGTCAGCATAATTTGTTCGGGCAGTCGATGCTGCGTGACTGCTAAGGAGACGGACAGTGAAAGACGAAATAAAAATCCTGACGCCTAACGGCATTCTGGGTTATGGCATTCCAAAGGATGATTTTCAGCGGGGGCTGGATGCACGGCCCGACGCCATCATCGTCGATGGCGGGTCGACCGACCCCGGGCCCTATTTGCTCGGTCTGGGAGCCACCATCGTGTCGCGAGCCGCTTATGTGCGTGATCTGTCGATCATGCTGGCAGCCTGCGCCAAACATCGAATCCCGGTCATCATCAGCTCGGCCGGCGGGCCGGGCATCAAGCGCCATGTGGATCAGATGGTGGACATGGTGCGCGAGATCGCGGGTGAGCACAACTACCGTTTCAAGATCGCCGCCATCTATTCAGACATCGACAAGCAGGTCGTGCACGATGCCTTGAATGCAGGCGGCATACGCGAATGTGGATCGTCGGGGGCGCTCGTTGCCGCCGACATCGACCTCGCGGAACACATCGTCGCGCAGATGGGTGCAGAGCCTTTTTACGACGTGCTGCGTGCGCATCCCGACGTGGATGTGATCGTGGCGGGGCGCGCGTACGACCCGGCGCCCTTTGCGGGATTCTGCATGCTGCACGGAATCGATCCCGGCATTTATTGGCACATGGGCAAGATCGTGGAGTGCGGGGCCAATTGTGCCGAGCCCAAGGGCAAGGTCATTTTGGCCACCGTGCGTCGCGACAGCTTCGACCTGGAACCCATGCACCCCGACGAGCGCTGCACCGTGGCTTCCGTCGCCGCGCACACGCTATATGAAAAATCGCGCCCGGACCTGTTGCACGGCCCCGGCGGTGTGCTCGACCTGCGTGAGTCGACCTACGAGCAGATCAATCCACGCACCGTGCGCGTGCGTGGCAGTCGCTTCACGCCCGACGACCCATACACGATCAAGCTTGAAGGCGCGGGCATCGTGGGCTATCGCACGACCTTCATCGGTGGCGTGCGCGACCCCATCCTGATCGCTCAGATCGACGACTTCCTGGCGCGTGTGCATGCCGAAGAGGTCAAGACTTATGAGTCGGTGCGCGCAGGCCAGGCCAGCGTGAACTTTCACGTATATGGCAAGAATGGCGTGATGGCCGATTGGGAACCGAACAAGACGGCGGTGCCGCACGAGATCGGCATTTTGGGCGAGATCACCGCGCCCACGCAGGAGGAGGCCGACGCCATCTGCAGCAGCACCCGCATCAATGTGCTGCACATGTCCTATCCCGGGCAGGTTGCCACGGCAGGCAACCTGGCGTTGCCGCTGAATCCGCCGGAGAACCCCATCGGCGCGGTGTGCAGATTTTCGGTCTATCACATCATGGACATCGATTCGCCCACCGCGCTCTTTCCTGCACGCATCGAGGAGGTGTGACTATGGCCCATCAGAAACTGCGCGAGGTGGCCAAGGTCATTCGCAGCAAGAACGCAGGCCCCTTCGAGATCACCTTCGACGTGATCTTCGACGACGACAGCCAGTACGCGCGCGTAAAAGCAAGTGGTGCGCTGAGCCGGGATCGCATCTGCGCCCTGTATGGCGTGCCCGAAGGAGACATCGTGAGCCACATGTTCTTCGATCCGGCGCGTGCTTTCAAACTCACGCTCAAGCGCCGCTGGGCCCAGGGCTCGGTCGGCGAGCGCGACACGTTCGGTGCGCAGCAGCATGCGCCCCTGATGGATGTCGAGATTGCAGCGGTTGCCCGCTGATCACCCCACAAATTTTCAAGGAATAACGATGTCGGATCAGAAACCGAAACAGATGACCCTTATCGGCTTCATGCAGGCCCAGAATTGCTCGACCTATCCCGGTTCATGGCGTCACAGCGCAGCCATGCAGGACTTTCTCACACCTGAGTATTACCAGCGCATTGCGCGCACCCTGGAAGATGGCAAGTTTCATCTGGCCTTCTTCGATGACCGCCTGGCCATGCCGGATATTTATGGCGATGATCACGCCGCAACGGTCGAGCATGGTATTCGTGCCGTGAAGATGGATGTGATGCCTATCCTTACCGCCATGGCCATGGCCACGCGCCAGCTGGGATTGGGCGGCACCTATTCAACCACCTACTACGAACCCTATCATGTCGCCCGCGCGTTCGGCACGCTCGATCTGATGACACGTGGGCGCTCGGCCTGGAACGTGGTGACCTCACTGAACAATTCCGAGGCGGCCAACTTTGGCAAGGACGAGCATCTGGAGCATGACCTGCGCTATGACCGTGCCGACGAGTTCATGGAGACCGTGATGGGTCACTGGGATACCTGGGAAGAGGGTGCCCTGATCATGGACAAGGAGTCGGGTAGGTTCGCTGACCCCACCAAGGTGCATCGCCTGAATCACAAGGGCAAGTTCTTCAATTCACGCGGGCCGTTTACCGTGCCGCGCTCCCAGCAGGGGCACCCGGTCATTATTCAGGCGGGCCAGAGCGGGCGCGGTCGCCAGTTCGCTTCGCAGTGGGGCGAGCTGCTGTTCGTGGTTTATCCCAACCTGGCCGCGGGCAAAAAGCAGTACGCCGAAATGAAGCAGGCCGTGCGCGATGCCGGACGCAATCCCGACGAGGTCAAGATCGCCACGGCGGTCTACACCGTTGTGGCCGAAACCGAAGAGATCGCGCAGCAACAGAAGGCCTATATCGACGCGCTGGCCAGGCCGATCGATTCCCTCACGTTGTTGTGCGAAGTGCTCAATACCGATTTCTCCAAGCGCGACTACGACGCGCCGTTTACCGACGAAGAAATGGCCGCGATCTCCGGCTGGACGGGATTCCGTGATCGTGTGGTGATGCTCAGCGGCAAGAAAAACCCGTCGGTGCGCGATTTCGTCGAGTTCTCCAACCGGGCACGCCTGAATGAGTTCCCTGTGTTCGCCGGCACAGCAAAATCGGTGGCCGATCAGATGGAGCAGTGGTTCGTGCAAGGCGCATGCGATGGCTTCGTGATTTCACCCACACACATTCCTGGCGCCTATGAGGACTTCGTGCGCATGGTGGTGCCCGAGTTGCAGAAGCGCGGCGTGTTCCGCAAAGAATACGAGGGCGACACCTTGCGTGAGAACCTGGGCTTGCCGATTCCGAAATCGGGAGATTGGAAACAGCAGGCGTTTGCCAACAAGTCGTGATCTGGGCACTTAGGTAGCGAGGGACAGTCGGGCATGCGCAGCATGCCCGACGCGCTTAGAGCGACGGATGACGCAGGTGCCAGTCCGTGGCCACCTGGAATGCATACCCCACGCGCACCAGCGTATCTTCATCCAGCGGTTTGCCGTAGAGCTGAAAACCGACCGGCAGGCCGGCGCCTGATGACGCTGTGCCATCGAACCCGCCCGGCAGTGCAAGCGCGCAGGCACCCAGAAAGTTCGCTGGCCGCGTATAGGGCGACAGCGGCGTCTGGTTCTCGTCGGCCTCGGTAAGCGCACATGCCGCCGGCAAGCCGGGCACGATGAGCGCATCGACATGTGTCATCCATGCGGCCCATTGCGCACGTGCTGCCCGATGGCGCGTCTGAATGGCGATGTAGTCTGCCGAACTTAACGCGGCGCCACCCTTCAGGCGCTCGCGCACCGCGGGCCCCAGCGCCAACGACATATCCTGAATGGTGTCCCGATAGATCGCGTGGCCTTCGGCTGCGATGATCTTGCCGGTATCGGCCATCATGGCAAGAAAGTCGAAGGGCAGGTCGCGCTCGACGAGCGTGGCCCCCAGCGACTCGAATGTCTGGGTGGCGGCTTGCAGCGCTTGTGCGGTGGCCGCCGACAACGGCGCCGGATAAGCCGACATCGGAATGACACCCAGGGTGACACCTGCCAGCGGCGCGGCGTCGGCGGCAGCCGATAGGGATGCCTTGCCGGGCAAGCCGATGTTCACACGCGGTACGGTGTGCGTGCGCACGTCCGCCGCGTCGTAGCCCGCCATGATGCGGGTGAGCAGCGCAGCATCCCAGACCGAACGCGTCATGGGGCCCAGCGTATCCAGCGTGTGGGACAGGTCGATGCAACCGGCCAGGCTGATCAGGCCAGTGGTGGTCTTCAGTCCCGTGATGCCATTAAGCATCGACGGCGTGCGAATCGAGCCACCCGTGTCCGACCCGATCGCTGCCGCGGCCAATCCTGCCGCCACGGACACGCCCGACCCGCTGGACGAGCCGCCCGGCACCCGATGGCGGGCGAGATCCCAGGGATTGCGCGGTGTACCCATGTGCGCATTGGTGCCCCATGCACCAAACGCGAACTCCACCATGTGCGTACTGCCCAGGATCACGGCGCCTGCACCCAGCAGGCGCTGCACCGCGGTCGCCGTGGTCTGGGCCAATCGGCCCTCCCACGGTTTGGAGCCACCCGTCAACGGGCGCCCGGTCATCGCGCAGAGATCCTTGATGGCAATGGGAATGCCATCGAGGGGCCCCAGCGTCAAACGCGCGGCTCGGCGTTGGTCCGAGCATGCCGCCTGTGCGAGTGCGTCCTGCGCATACACGTTAACGTAGGCGTGCAGGGTGCCGTTGAAGCGTTCGA
Source organism: Burkholderiaceae bacterium (assembly GCA_041648375.1). Classification (GTDB taxonomy): domain Bacteria; phylum Pseudomonadota; class Gammaproteobacteria; order Burkholderiales; family Burkholderiaceae_B; genus Schauerella. The sequence goes on from JBAZPE010000010.1 coordinate 10,666, forward strand.
TCCGGTCGAGATAGGCTTGTGTCAGTGCAACTGAACTGATTTCACCGTCGTCCAGCTTGCGGGACAATTGCTCGATCGGTAAGAAGACCAGGTTTTCCATCATCAGGTTCGACATCCTTGGTGCTTAGCGTTTGGTCCAATCCGGAATCGGATAGATCGGTTTTTCGGTCGCGACGTCCTTGGGATAGAGTGCCACCATGCCTTTGCCAGGCTGGATCTGCACGACCGGGAAAGGCATCTTCAGTTGCAGGCCACGATCGTCGATCGCATAGGGGCCGGCCAACACGGTCAACTTGTCCGACAGATCCAGTGCCGCCTGCTTCATTTTCTGCGGATCGGTGGAATTGGCCTTCTTGATGATTTCCTCGGTTACCACGCCCGCGCCATAGGCCAGGGCCGTCTGGAAGTCGGGTGCGAACTCCGCCTTGGGGAACTGCTTGGCATAAGCCGCCGCGAACTGCTCGCGGTTCATGCCGGCATTGACCGCCCAGTTGATCGCCGGGTCGTAATTGGTGTTGCTGAACACATAGTTGGCATCGCTGCCGATGGCCTGGAATTGCGGGGTCGATGCATAGAACATGAAGGTGAACGGGAAATTGATGTTCAGTTGCTTCATCTGACGCACCATGCTCATCAGATCGCCCTCATAGGACGTCGGCAGGAAGGCATCGGCACCTGCGGCCCGCGCCTTTTGCAGCAAGGTGCTGAAATCTTTCTGACCCTTGGGGTAGCGTTCGAACATGACGACTTCAATGCCGTTCTTCGTCGCCTGATCACGTCCGCCATTGGCCAGAGCGGTGGGGAACGGCTCGTCCGAATAGATGATGGCGACCTTTTTTACATCCAGAGTCTTGGCATATTCCGTGGCCAGAGCCAGTTGACGCGAGGCCGGCATCTGCGTGCCGGACACGATGTTCTTGAAGCCCTGTTCATACAACTGGTCGCTGGAGGCGGACCAGATCATCAGGAACTTGTTCAGGCGCTCGGTCACCGTGGCGGCGGCTGCCGTGAGGGTGGAACCGAACGGGGCGAACACCAGATCGACCTTCTCGTCGCCGATCAGGCCCTCATACACCCGGGTCACCATCTGTTTGTCGCTGCGATCATCGCGTTTGACCAGTTCGACCAGCCGCTTCTTGCCGTCGATCTCGATGCCACCGCGACCGTTGACCTCTTCGACCCAGACCTCCACACCGCGCACGCCCGATTGGGAGGCCAGCGCAAAGGTGCCGGTGGACGACACGGTCATGCCGATCTTGATGGGGGGCGCCGCGGTTTCTGCTGCATGACCCGTCAAGCTCATGGTGGCCAGTGCCAGGGCGGATACAGACAGAGCCCATCGACTGCCGGTGAACAATTTCTTGCCTATCATCGTTTTTCTCCTTGGGGAACGCCTGAACATCGAATATGTTTGACTTATGCGCTGCGCTGACTTCATCTGCTTTTATTTGTCCGCAGCATATACCAAAATATTATGGGTTGTACATGAGCAAAAAAATGAACTTCAAGCAGCTTGAGATGTTGTGGGCGATCGTGACCTCCGGGTCCATCAGCGCCGCCGCCAAGCAGCTCGACGTCACGCAGCCCGCCATCAGCCGGATGCTGGCCCAGACCGAAGCACTGGTGGGCATCGAGCTCTTCGAGCGCATCCGTGGCCGGCTGCGCCCCACCAAGGAGCTCACCGACCTGCTGCCCGAGATCGAGCGCGCCCAGAAGGCGCTGCAGCGGGTGAATGACATGACCCTGGCGATCGCGGATTCGCATGGGGGCGTGCTGAAGGTCACCTCGAATCCCAGCCTGGGTACCCACGTGATGCCATTGGCGCTGGCCGAGTTCCGACGCCGCTATCCGACGACCTTTCTGCGCTTTCACACCGCCACGGCGATTGGCGATATTGCCGCGCCATTGCTCAGCGGGGAGGTCGACATCGCCCTGGCGACCATCCCCGCCGAGCATCCGTTCCTCTCGAGCACCACGATTTGTGACGCCCACATGGTGGCCGTTGTGCCGCTGCACAGTGAGCTCGCATGCCATGAGCGCCTCTCGCTCGCCCAGCTTGCCGAGCATCCGCAGATCATCGTGGGCGAGCGGCTGCATTTCGGCATGGTTGCGCTGGGCGCCTTCAGCCGGGCGGGGCTCACCCCCACGATCTTTGCCGACATGCCGACCTCGCACCTGGCCTGCGCCATGGTCAATACCGGTGTGGGGTGCGCCATCGTCGACCATTTTTCGGTCATGCACGCCACCTGGCCCAACATCAAGGTGGTGCCGCTGGATGTGGATCTGCCGCTGCGCATGCTGCTGGTGCATGCCGTCAATCGGCCGCTCTCGGATGCCGCCAAGCGCTTTGCGCAGGTGGTGAAGGATCTGTACCGAACGGCCTGATACAGGCTGCCGATCGGACTGGCATCTAGG
>JBAZPE010000011.1:0-12969 GCA_041648375.1 Burkholderiaceae bacterium
TCTGCTCTGGCATGATGCTCAAGAGATGACCAGCACCCGCCTGGTGCTGCCTCACCCGCGTATGCATGAGCGCGCATTCGTACTGGCCCCTCTGCTCGATCTTGCGCCCCACTGGCAACTACCCCAGGGCGACTTGGCGAGCTTGCTGGCCGCCTGCACAGGGCAGGCGCTTGAGCGCCTGGATGCACGGCAGACCCCAACCAGGCAAGACTCGCGATAGGCCGTCGAAGTCACGCAGGCATTGCAAGGGGTGCAGTGCCTGCCCTGTCGCTAGACCGCGCGCGATGCGTGCAAGGCCTTGATCGCGGCCTCGTCAAACCCTAACGATGCCAGCACCGAATCGGTGTGTTGTCCCACCGCAGGAATGCCATCCATGCGGGGCTCGAACGCGTTGCTGGACGCCGGCGGCAGCAATGCGGGCAAGGTGCCTGCAGAACTGTCGACATCGCGCCAGCGATTGCGCGCTTTGAGCTGCGCGTGGTTCCACACGCCGGCCATGTCGTTGACGTGGGCGTTGGCGATACCGGCCACTTCGAGTCGCTCGGCCACCTCATCGCCCGTCAGCCCGGAAAACGCCGCCACGATCAGATCGCGCAGTGCGTCGCGGTTCGCGGTGCGACGTGAGTTCGAAGAAAACCGCTCGTCGCCAGCCAGTGCCGGATCCAGCAGGACTTTCTCGCAGAACACCAGCCACTCGCGCTCGTTCTGCAGGCCCAGCATGATGGTGGAACCGTCGCCCACCGGGAACGGCCCGTAGGGATAAATACTGGCGTGTGCGGCACCGGCACGAACGGGAGGTGGGGCGCCCTCGAACGCGTAGTACATCGGGAAGCTCATCCACTCGACCATACTCTCGAGCATGGACACGTCCAGGCGACTGCCCAGCCCCGTACGCTGACGCAACAGGAGCGCATTGAGGATGCCGCTGTAGGCATACATGCCTGCGGCAATATCGGAAATCGAGCACCCGGCCTTCACCCCCTCATCCTTGGTCCCGGACACGGAGATGAAGCCGCTCTCGCTCTGGATGAGCAGGTCGTAGGCCTTTTTGTCCTGATAGGGTCCGCCTTCGCCATAGCCAGAGATATCGCACACGATCAGGCGGGGATATTTTTCGTGCAAGGCATCAAACGACAGGCCCAGCCGGGCGGCGGCGCCGGGAGCAAGGTTCTGCACGAGGACGTCAGCGTTTTCCAGCAGTCGCAACATCACGTCATCGGCACCTGGCTGCTTCAGATCCAGCGTCAGGCTCTCCTTGGATCGATTGGTCCAGACGAAGTGAGAGGCCAGGCCCCGCACGCGCTCGTCATAGCCTCGCGCGAAGTCGCCCACGCCAGGGCGTTCCACCTTGATGACCCGCGCGCCCATGTCCGCCAGCTGGCGGGTGCAGAATGGCGCCGCAATGGCATGTTCCAGACTGACGACCGTAATGCCGTCCAGGGGACGCACCGGTGCTGCCGCGCCCGTCGCCGGAGAAGAAGTTGTGTGCACCATTATTCGAACCTCAATTCAGCTTGATGAGCCAGTGTGCCGTCCTGTTGCGCCCACAGTTGCGCAAGTCCCGCTTCGTCGATCCTGCCTGCAACCTCGAAGGGCTTGGGTGAGATCAGGGGACGCAGGCCGCGATAAGCCAGGTGCACCAACCGCTTGTCCGGATGGGCCGCAACGAAGGCACCCACCATGCGCGTGGCGATCATCGGGCCGTGCACGACCAGACCGGGATAGCCCTCTTCCTGCGTGACATAGGGCTGATCGTAATGGATGCGATGCGTGTTGAACGTCACGGCCGAATAGCGAAACAGCAGTTCAGCGGACGGATTCACCGTTTCCTGCCATTGCGCCTCAGGTGCAGCCTGCGAGCCCGCAAGCTTCGGGGGGCTGGGCGTGCGATAGACGATGTCCTGCTCTTCGGCGATCACCACCTGACCGTCCTGCCGATACTCGTGTTTGACCGTGACGAACATCAATGAGCCCGTGCTGCCGGTCTTCTCTTTCACCGCGGCCACCGTCGAGGTCCGGCTCGCGTTCACACCGATGCGCAGCGGACGCACGAATTCGATACGACCACCCGCCCACATGCGGTTGCGATTATCCGCAACCGGCAGGAAACCGCCACGCTCGGGATGACCATCACGGCCAATGCCATCCATGCCCACGGGGTTCTGGAAAAAAGCCCACTGCCACAGGGCGGGCAAGGGATCGTTCTGACCCAGGTGCGGGCCACCCAGTGTGGCCGTGACGCGCTCGACGAGCGCAGGGTCCATGCGGTCCTGAACGGTTTCTGTACGTCCTACCCAGGCCTGGGGATCGGTATGACTCATGGAAAGGCAATCCTATAAATAGCGTCTATGAACAGGATGCCTTTCATGCCTGGCCCAGGCAATTCGTTTCTGTGCAAGGGCGACTTAGGGCTGTCTTAATGCAGCCTTCAGGGCCTAGCGCCCTTTGAACTGCGCAGGCCGCTTCTCGGCGAATGCGCGCACACCTTCGACGTAATCTTCCGTGTGGCCCATCTCGGTTTGCAGCTGACACTCCAGCGCGAATTGCTGGTCGAACGTGTGACCCGCGCTGGCGTGAATGGCACGCTTGGTCGCGGCATAGGCGCGCGTGGCGCCCGCGGCCAGACGCGCCTGGAAATCAGCCAACGTCTGCTCCCGTTCCGCGTCGGGCACGACCTTCCAGATCATTCCCCACTCCAGCGCCTGACGCGCCGTGATGGGCTCGGCAAACAGCGAAGCGCCCATGGCACGGGCCGTACCAATCAATCGCGGCATGAAGTAGGTGCCACCGGCATCAGCCACCAGACCGATCTTGGTGAATGCCTGGATGAACTTTGCCGATTCCACGGCAACCACCACATCGCATGCCAGTGCCAGACTGACGCCTGCCCCTGCTGCCACGCCATTGACGATGGCGATGACAGGCACGGGCAAGGCACGCAGACCGGTAATCAGCGGCCGGTAATTGGCATCCAGACCAGCACCCAGATCGCGTTTCTCACCTTCGGCCAGGGGCTTGCGTTCGGTCAGATCCTGACCAGCACAAAAGCCCCGACCATTGCCGGTCAGAATCACGCCCCGCAGGTCCTGGCGTGCATTCAGATAGGCGATGGCGCGATTGAGTTCTTCACGCATGCCAGCGGTGAAACTATTGAGCCGATCCGGACTATTGAGCCGGATTACGCCCACGCCGCGATCATAGGAAAACTCGATCGCCGAGTAGCCAGCCTGTTGCGAGCCGGCACCGCCCTCATCTGTGCTCACAGCAGCGCCCCCAATTTACGCAATTGCTCGCGCGTGTCGCCCCACAGCATATCGATGGCAGTCAGACGCTTGAAGAAGTCACCCACTTCGAGCTCATCGGTCATGCCCATCCCGCCGTGCAATTGCACCGCCTGCTGGCCGACGTAGCGTCCCGCACGAGCCGCTTCCATCTTGGCCGATGCAATCATCTTCGTGCGGCGAGCCTCGTCCTTCTCGGTCAGCGCCGAGACGGCGACATATGCCATCGACAGGGTCATCTCCTTGGCGATCAACATATCGGCCAAACGATGCTGCAGAACCTGGAACACCGCCAGCGGCTGGCCGAATTGCTTGCGCGTTTTCAGGTAATCCACCGTGATTTCGATCAGGCGCTCCATGGCACCGGCAGCGTGGGCCACCAGGGCAGCAATGCCCCAATCCAATGCATGCGACAAGGCCAGATCCGCGGCAGCGCCCTTGACCAGCAATGCATCGGCGTCGAGCTGCGTGTTCTCGAACGTGAGGGTTGCGGTGCGGGTCGCGTCAATGGTGGGTGCATCGACCACGTCCACACCGGCCGCATCGCGATTGACCACGAAAATGCCGGTTTCGCCGTTCTCCAGCGCTGCCGTCACCAGCCAGGTGGTCGCACCGCCGCCGTGCCAGACATGCACCTTCTGGCCCGACAGCACATAGCCCTGGCCTTGCGCACGTGCCTTCACGCCGGACGGTTTGGCTTCGTAGCGCTGACCCGGCTCCTGGTAGGCCAACGTCACGATCGCTTCGCCCGACGCAATGGCCGGCAAAAGCGTGGCCGCCGCTGCCTGGGAGCCGGACTCGGCGATCAGCGTGGCACTGACCACCGCACTGGGAATGACAGGCTCGGAAACCAGACCGCGCCCGAGCTCCACATGCACGGGCAGCAACGTGGAAGGATCCTCGCCAAACCCGTCATGGTCAGTCGAAATATTCAAGCCCAGCACGCCCACTTCCGCAAGCGATGCCCAGGCCGTCTGATCCACCCCGGCCTGACCGCGCCGTTTGCGTCGTGCCGAAAACGTAAACCGATCATCCACCAACCGGCGCAGGCTCTCCGAGAGCATGCGCTGCTCTTCGCTCAATACAAAATCCATGATTGTTATCCTCAGAGTCGCTTACAGGCCGATCATCATGCGAGCGATGATGTTCTTCTGAACTTCGGTCGACCCGCCATAGATGGAGGTCTTGCGATTGTCGAAGTAGGCGGCGGTGGTGGACGGTGCGGTATCCGGACCGGGGCCGGCGCCATAGCCGCCTGGCTCGATCCAGGTCGGATCGTAAGCCCAGCCGTCGGGACCGGTGATTTCCATTTGCAGCATGGCCAGATCCTGCTGAATCTCGGAGCCCCGAATCTTCAGGATGGATGCCTCCGGCCCAGGCTGACCCTCGCCGCTGGTAGCCACCCGCAGCAGGAGCATCTCCAGGGCAATGATATCGGCCTCGATACGAACGATCTTGTCGCGCACATCAGGATGATCGAGCATGACCCCATCGCCATCAGGCGTTTCGGCAGCCAGCTCCTTCAGGAATTGCAGCTCACGGTTGCAATAGCCCAGGCCGGCAATGTTGGTGCGCTCGTGGCCCAGCAGATACTTGGCGTAGGTCCAGCCCTGATTCTCTTCACCCACCAGGTTCTCGACCGGCACGCGCACGTTTTCCAGCCATACCTCGTTCACATCGTGGCTACCGTCCAGCGTGTGAATCGGACGCACCGTCACCCCGGGCGACTTCATGTCGATAAGCAGCAGCGAAATACCGCGTTGGGCCTTGGCCTGCGGATCGGTGCGCACCAGGCAGAAAATCCAGTCGGCGTAATGGGCGAGCGTGGTCCAGGTCTTCTGCCCATTGACGACATAATGGTCGCCATCACGCTCGGCGCGTGTTTTCAACGAGGCCAGATCGGAACCTGAGCCGGGCTCGGAATACCCCTGACACCACCAGTCCTGCATGTGCAGAATGCGCGGCAGCAGTCGGGCTTTCTGCTCTTCGCTGGCGAAGCGCATGAGCACCGGGCCCAGCATGCTCAGACCGAAGGGCAGCAGGCGAGGCGCGCCCCCTTTGAAACTTTCGATTTCGAAAATCAGCCGTTGCAGGTTATCCCAGCCCGTGCCGCCGTACTGTTTGGGCCAGCTTGGTGCGCCCCAGCCGTGCTCGGTCAGGATCGCATGCCAGCGGAGGTAGTCATCGCGTTCGATGCGCTGATGATGGAACGCCTTCTGGCGGATATCGTCCGGCAGGTTCTTGGCGATAAATGCGCGAACTTCCTCTTGAAAGTCGCGTTCTTCCTTTGTCCACGTCAGGTTCATGGTCGTCTCCTATCCTGTCAATCTAGCCTCAGGGTACCAAGGAATGCAATATCGGAATGCGAAACCGGGGCTTCGATCGGGCTGAACCGTGCGGGCCCGGCCGGCCTTTTGCGACGCGCCCGCGCTTAGCGCAGGGCGAACCCTATCTTCAGCAATGAAGAATGGTCACCGCAGGGCCCGAACTGGGACACTTCGCGCCATCAAGAATCAAAAACGGGAGACAACCGATGAACACCACACAACGCCTGACCCTGACTACCCTTGCCACCCTCCTGGCAACGCTCAGCGCCCCCGCCCTGGCCGACTATCCCGACCGCCCGGTGCGGCTGATCGTCGGCTACGCACCGGGTGGCCCGGTGGACACCACCGCACGCGTGTTCGCCAAATACCTGGGCGACAAACTGGGGCAAACCGTGGTGATCGAAAACCGGTCCGGTGCCAGCGGCATCATCGGTGCCGACGCCGTCGTGCGCTCGCCGGCCGACGGCTACATGCTGGGCTTTGTCGCCAGCCCCACCATGACCATGTCGCCGCAGGTGCAACGCAACACGTCGTTCAAGCCGCGCGAAGACTTCAGTCTCATCGGCCTGATCGTGGACTACACCAACGTGCTGCTCGTGGGGCCGGGCAATCCTGCGAAAAACGTGCAGGAGCTGGTTGCTGCAGCCAAGGCTGACCCCACTGCCATTTCCTTCGGCTCGGCCGGTGTGGGCGCGTCCAACCACTTGTCTGCCGAACTATTGAAGATCAAGGCCGGTGCGCCGATGCTTCATGTCCCCTACCGCGGCAACTCGCCTGCCATGATGGACGTCATCAGCGGCAAGGTGACCTTCATGTTCGACATTACCAGCACCGCCATGGCGTTCATCAAGGGCGGCAAAGCCCGTGCGCTGGCTGTAACTTCACGCGAACGCAACCCCGAATTGCCTGACGTGCCGACCATGATCGAAGCCGGCATTCCTGATTACGAGGTCACGGGCTGGTATGCGCTGGTGGGCCCCAAAGGCCTGCCCAAGGACGTGAGCGGCAAACTCGGCCAGGCATTGAAGCAGGTACAGGAAGACCCATCGTTCAAGAAAGCCATGGTCGAAGGCGGATATACACAGAACCTGGGTGGCCCGGACGTGCTGCAAAAACGTATCGACAACGAGTACAAGTTGTGGGGTGACGTGATTCGCACCTCGGACATCAAGGCTGAATAACCCAGTCCGGGCCCACCGCGGGGCCGCCGGGCGCATTTCAACGAGCGGATTAATGACGGAAATCTGTAAACACACATTGGCATCCATTGCCGCCGAGCTCACGCTCCCGGTGATCGGCGCGCCGATGCACATGGTTTCCGGCCCCGACCTCGTCATTGCGCAGTGCCGCGCCGGCATTCTGGGCACCTTCCCCGCCCTGAACGCCCGCCCGCAGCAGGAACTCACCCACTGGCTGTCGCGTATCAAGCAGGCGCTGCACGCCAGCGGCACGCGCGTGCCGTACGGGGTGAACGTGATCATTCACCCCAGCAACGCCAGGCGCGACGACGACCTGGCCATTTGCATCGAACACCAGGTGCCGGTCGTCATCACCTCCATGCACCCGCCGCACCGCATCGTGCCCCTGGTGCACGCCTATGGCGGACTCGTGCTGCACGACGTGACCACGGTGAGACACGCACAGAAAGCCATCGAGGCAGGCGTAGACGGCCTTATCCTGGTGGCAGGTGGCGCCGGCGGCCACGAAGGCCGGGCCAATCCATTCGCGCTGGTCAACGAAGTACGTGCCTTCTACGACGGCCCACTGATACTGGCGGGCTGCATCGGGCACGGCAAGGATGTCCTGGCCGCACAAGCCATGGGCTGCGCCCTGACCTATGTCGGCACCCGATTCATCGCCACACAGGAATCCCTCGCCCCGGACCGCTATCGCCGAATGGTGATGGATGCCGATCTCTCGGACATCGTGTCAACGTCCTATTTCAGTGGCGTACAAGCCAACTATCTCTCAGCCAGTGTCACCGCGGCGGGCATGGACGTCGCGCTGTTGCAGCGGGCCCATCCCGACACGCCGATCAACGTCGACCGAGGCAGCCGTCCTGCCATCTGGCGCGATGTGTGGAGCGCGGGGCAAGGCGTCGGACTCGTGCAGGAGGAGCTGTCCGTGGCGCAGCTTGTGGCGCAGATGGGGGATGAATATCGGGTGGCTGTGGGAACGCTGCTTGGGGAGTCTGTGGGGTGACGTTGTTCTTCTGTCGCCACTCGAGGGTGGGTGTCGGTGGGGTTGGCGCCGCGCGACGGGGTGCCTAGGGCACCCCGTGTCCGCTCCGGACGCCACCCCCACCGACACCCACCCTCGAGTGGCTTTTGATTGCTTAGACGCGGGATGGGCATTGGCTTGCTTTGGGGGCAGCGGCTTGATTTGTTCTTCAGCGGGTATGCGAAGGGGCGGTGGCTGACTGCGGGGATTGCCGTGCTCTGCTCGCTGTTTTTTCGTCCTAGGGACGGAAAAACAGCGTCGGACTTTGCGTTTGGAGACGATGAGCCACGACTGTTCGCCATCGCAACCTAGCGCTTATTGTGCCAATAGCCAACGAGCCGCCACTAATCCCCACCCCGAAGTTAAATTTGGCTACCCTAGGCAGCCAAATTTAACGAGCGCTCCACGGCAATCTGCACATGCAGCCGCCGCCCCAAAAGAAACCAGCACCGCACCACCCCACACAGCCCGCACGCCCCAGCGCCAATGCCCGCAACGCGTCTAAGCAATCATGAGGCGCGCGGGGGTGTGAAGCGGATTGGGGGGCGTCGGAGTGAGCCAACGCGCCCTAGGCGCGTAGCGAACGACCGCCCACCAATCCGCTTCACACCCCCGCGTGCCGGCCCACACAGCAAAGAAAAACAACACCCTCCTACTGCTGAACCACAATATTCCGCTCCTTGATGAGCGTCTTCCACTTAGCAATCTCATCGTTCAGAAACTTCCCGAACTCCTCAGGCGACCCCGGCCGAGGCTCTGCACCTGCTGCCAGCATCGACTTCGCGATCTCCGGATCACGCAACACCGCATTCTGATCCGCATTCGCACGCGCCACCACATCGGCAGGTGCACCCTTGGGCAACAACAAACCGCACCACGAATACGCCTCATACCCCGCCAGTGAAGCAGCGATCGTCGGCAGCTCCGGCGCGAGCGGTGAAGGCTCGGGATTGCCCACGCCCAGCGCACGAATCTTCCCGCCGCGGATATGCGGCAACGCGCTCGGGCCATCGGCGAACATCAACGGCACCTGGCCACCCAGCACATCCTGCATGGCAGGCGCACTACCGCGATACGGCACATGCTGCATCGTCGTGCCCGCCATGCTATTGAACAACTCGCCCGCCAGATGGGTACCACCTCCCGTACCCGACGACGCATAGGACAGCTTGCCGGGATTGGCTTTTGCATAGGCGATCAGCTCGGCCACCGACTTCACCTCAAGCGAGGGATGCACCACCAGAATGATCGGGAAACTTGCCGTCATCCCCACCGGCACAAAATCCTTGGTGATGTCGTAGGTCAGATCCGACCGCAGGCCGGGCAACACCGCATGATGGATGGCAGCCATGAAGAACCCATAGCCGTCGGGCGCCAGACGCGCAGCGTACTGGGCGCCCACGATGCCACCTGCGCCTGCCTTGTTATCAACGACGACCGGCACATTCCACTTCTGCCCCAGGGGCAACGACACAAACCGCGTCGCGGTATCGACAGGGCCGCCCGGCGGGAACGGAACCACGATATTGACGGATTTGGTGGGCCATTCGGCAGCAAAAGCCACCTGAGGAAGCGCCGCGGCGGCGAAAGCTGCACCCATGCCTGCAAGCAGGCGACGGCGTTGAAACTGGATCATGACTGAAGTCTCCGTAATTCGAATAAGCAACGACAAAAAGGATCATTGCATCGCCGCATTATTTGCGCAGCCTGGATAAATCGCGATACGTTTTTGCTGAAGACACCCTTTGCGCGGCGGTAAGCCCCTACGCCGTGTCCTGCGTGGCGCGAACGACGTTTTCAATGAAGCGCTCTGCGAACTGAGGCAAATCGCGTCCCCTGGGCCGGCACAGCAAACGCTCGCGCAATGCCCAATCGTCGTCCAGCGCAATCACGGCCAGCTGCGTCGGTCGGCTGTACCGCGCCGCGCACGCACGCGGCACGATGGCGATGCCCGCGCCTGCTTCCACCATTCGGCAGACGGCCTCGAAGCTACCGACGTTCACGCGCTGCAAGATGCGCTTTCCGAGGCCGGCTGCGATGTCCTCCAGAAATGTCTGAATGGCACTGTTGGGGTGGATGCCCACGAACTGATACTGATCCAGCAGATCGACGAAATGCAGGGTCTTGGACTTGGCCAACGGGTGCGAGAGCGACGTCACCACCGTCAGTTCATCCCGGAACAGGGGCAGCACGTCCAGCCCCGAGGTGTCCACGCCGCCGGCCACGATTCCCAGATCGGCGCCGCCCGCACGAATGGCAAGCACGATCTCCCCGGACAGTTTCTCTTCCAGCTCGACATCGACATCGGGGTTTTCAGCGAGAAACGCAGACAACGCGTCGGCCAGAAACGAGTTGGTGGCCGTGGTGTTGGCCAGCACCCTCAGGCGGCCCTTGACGCCGCTGGCGTAAGGTTGAATGTCTGCGTTGAGGCACTCGAGCTGGCGGAATATGGAATGGGCGTGACGCAGCAGCACCTCGCCGGCGGGCGTGAGCGCCACGCCGGTGACCTGACGGATCAACAGGCGCGCTTTGAAGCCCTCTTCCATATTCTTGATGCGAGCGCTGGCCGCGGGCAGCGATAGAAACGTACGTTCGGCTGCACGCGTCAGATTCAAGGTTTCCCCCACATTGAGAAAGAGCCTCAAATCAGTTAGATCGTGTCTCATGTTCCACCACACAAAAGGGGGGTGTTTCTATATTTGAATTCTTAAATGATCGCAGGGAATCTACCATGGTCTGCTAAGTGGGACCCTTAATACGTTGTGGAGACAGATCAAATGAGCGGAATCGTATCCGGAAAAGTAGTAATCGTAACGGGCGCAGGCGGCGGCATCGGCCGTGGCATCGCGTTGGCCATGGCCGCCTCGGGTGCCAAGGTCGTCGTCAATGACATCGGCGTATCGCTCAATGGCGAAGGCGGTGGCGCAGGTCCCGCACAGTCGGTGGTCGAAGAAATCCGCAAGGCCGGTGGCGAAGCGGTCGCCAACACAGACAGCGTAGCGAGCTACGAGGGTGCCGCCCAGATCGTCAAGACGGCCGTCGACACGTTCGGCCGCATCGATGCCATCGTGAACAACGCCGGCAACCTGCGTGACCGCATGTTCCACAAAATGAGTGAAGAGGAATGGAGCCAGGTGCTGTCCGTGCACCTCAATGGCACTTTTTTCTGCACCCGCGCCGCAGCGCCCTATTTCAAGGAACAGGAGTCAGGCTCGTTCATCAACATGACTTCCACCTCGGGGCTGATTGGTAACAACGGCCAGGCCAATTATTCGGCAGCCAAACTGGGTATCGTCGGTTTGTCCAAATCAATTGCACTGGACATGCAGCGCTACAACGTGCGCTCGAACTGCATTGCACCGTTCGCCTGGAGCCGCATGACCAGCTCGATTCCTGCCGAGACCGATGCCGAAAAAGCACGGGTGGAAAAGCTCAAGAAAATGGAAGCCGGCAAAATTGCACCGCTGGCCGTCTATCTCGCCAGTGACGACGCCAAGGCTGTGAACGGGCAGATCTTTGCCGTGCGCGCCAACGAAATCATGCTGTTCTCCCAGCCCCGCCCCTTGCGCACCGTGCACATGAGCGAAGGGTGGACCCCGGAGAGCATTGGCGAAATCGCCATTCCCGCCATGCGCAAGCACTTCTATGCCCTGGACCGTTCGCCTGACGTGATCGACTGGGATCCCATCTAAGGAGCGATGCGACATGGCTATCGACTACGACAACCTGAAGAACTGGCACTTCCCCGAAGTGCGCCAGACCTATACCGATAAAGACACGATGCTGTATGGTCTGGGCATCGGCTTCGGTCATGACCCGCTCGATCCCAAGCATCTGCAATATGTCTACGAGGATGGCCTGCGGGCATTCCCGACGATGAGCGTGGTGCTGGGTTTTCCGGGATTCTGGATCAGCGATCCCAAAACCGGCGTGAACTGGGTCAAACTGGTGCACGGCGAGCAGCGATTGAAGATCCATCAGCCGCTTGCGCCTTCGGGCACTGTCGTGGGTCAGACCCGTGTCACGCACATTGTGGACAAGGGGGCAGAGAAAGGCGCCATCGTCATCTCCGAGCGCACGCTCAAGGACGAAGATGGCACCCTGTTGGCCACGTTGACCCAATCGACGTTCTGCCGAGCAGACGGCGGTTTCGGCAAGGGTGACGAGCCTCCTCCCGCGTTGACGCCCACGCCAGACACACCGGTGGACAAAACGATCTCCGTGCCGATTTCCGAACGCGCGGCGCTGATCTATCGATTGTGTGCGGACAATAACCCCCTGCATGCCGACCCTGCCGTGGCAAAGGCCGCGGGCTTTCCGCGCCCGATTTTGCACGGCCTGTGCACCTATGCCGTGGCAGCGCGTGCGATCGTGGAAGGCTATTGTGATGGGGACGGCAGCCGCCTGACAGGATTGGATGTACGATTTTCTTCTCCCGTCTATCCCGGCGAAACACTCACTGTCGACATGTGGCGCGACGGGCCGGGCAAGATCCGTTTTCTCGCGCGTATCGTCGAGCGCGACAAGGTGGTGCTCAGTCACGGCACCGCCACCTACAACTAACGAAGGCCATGCATGACTGAAAGAGCAGCGCCGCTAGCCGGCATCAGGGTACTTGACCTGAGCCGGATCCTTGCCGGCCCGTGGTGCACCCAGAATCTCGCGGATCTGGGTGCTGACGTGATCAAGGTCGAACGCCCCGGCGAGGGCGACGATACACGCGGCTGGGGACCTCCCTATATCAAGGACGAAAACGGCGAAGATACGACCGAGGCGGCCTATTACGTCAGCACCAATCGCAACAAGCGATCGATCACGCTGGATATGGCAACCCCCGCAGGCGCGGACACGATTCGAAAGCTTGCGATGGAAAGCGATATCGTGGTGGAGAACTTCAAGGTCGGCGGGCTGCGCAAGTATGGTCTGGATTATGAAAGCCTGAAAGCTATCAATCCGCGCCTGATCTATTGCTCGATCACCGGCTTCGGGCAGGAAGGCCCATATGCCTCGCGCCCGGGCTACGACTTCATGATCCAGGGCATGGGCGGGCTGATGAGCATCACGGGTGAACGTGACGACCTGCCTGGGGGCGGCCCCCAGAAAGCGGGTGTGGCGGTTACAGACATTGTGACCGGCATGTA
>JBAZPE010000012.1:0-12854 GCA_041648375.1 Burkholderiaceae bacterium
ACGAATCCGATCCCGTTCCAGCCCTCGAGTTCACCGTCTGCACACATGGCCTCGAGCAGATCGAGCGAGATTTCCAGGCGATCGGCCTCTTCCGCATCGATATTGAGGCCGATGTCGTAACGCCGCGCCAGACGCGCCAGCTCCAGCACTCGGGGCAGCAGCTCGGTCATCACGCGCTCGTGCTGGGCGCGGCTGTAGCGTGGGTGCAGGGCCGAGAGCTTGATGGAAATACCAGGCCCTTCATAAATGCCGCGGCCGTTCGATGCCTTGCCGATCGCGTGGATCGCCTGAACATAGGCGTCATGGTAGCGGCGCGCGTCGTCTTCGGTGGTGGCCGCCTCGCCCAGCATGTCGTAGGAATAGCGAAAGCCGCGCGATTCAAATTTACGGCTGTTGGCCAGAGCTTCGGAAATGGTCTCGCCCGTGACGAATTGCTCGCCCATCATGCGCATCGCCATATCGACGCCTTTGCGGATCAAGGGCTCGCCCCCCTTGCCGATCATGCGCGTGAGCGCTCGCGAGAGCGACTGTTCACTGCTGGTAGTCACCAGCTTGCCGGTCAGCACCAAGCCCCAGGTGGCGGCATTGACGAACAACGAAGGCGACTGACCGACGTGCGAGTGCCAGTCGCCACGGCTGATCTTGTCTCGAATGAGCGCGTCGCGCGTGGCGCGGTCCGGGATGCGCAGCAGCGCCTCGGCCAGACACATCAGTGCCACCCCTTCCTGGCTGGACAGGGAAAACTCCTGAATCAGACCCTCGACACCGCCCCCCCGGCGCTTGCTGCGCAGGGTACTCACCAGCTTGGCGGCAAGCGCCTGTACCCGTTCGCCCTGCGCGGCGCGCGCCTGGCCGATCAGCAAGGGCACGCATTCCTGCTCGGGACGTCGATAGGCCGAGGTAATGGCTGCACGCAAGACGGATTGGGGGGCGACCCCTTGCGCGAACTCCATGAACGGCTGGGGCGCACCTTCCGGCTCGGGCATCGACTCCTCGGTAGACGCTTCGGCCAGGGACAGATGGGAAAGCTCAGCCGGGATGCGACCGTTTTCGACCTGTTCCAGGTACGCGAGCAGGGACTGTTTGACGAACCAGTGAGGCGTGCGACCCAGGCGATCGGCCGCGGCACGCAACCGCGCACGCAACGCATCGTCGACCTTGACTCCAACCGTGGTACTGGCCATGTAAGCTCCGCTGTTCAGGGTGTTGATAGCGGCGGATTATAGGCAGGATCGCCCGGATTCGTGCTCTCGGGTTTACCCTTAAGGGTTGCACCTTTTTTTTGCGGTAGCGCGATTGGGGCAACCCGACCGGTGACATCGGAGCGCAACCGCAATGGTGGAGCGCCTCACGGTTATCGCCCTGTCGAACAGTTCATGTCGTCGATCGGTTCATCTCGTCGAACAGTTCACGCCGTCGATCGATTCAGCCGTCGATCGGGTTATGTCGTCGATCGATTCAAGTTGTCGATCAGACGCGTACGATTGACCGCGAGGACGCGGTCCGAAAGCTCGGCATCGTTCACCGCGCGTGACAACACCAGTGCACCTACCATCGTGCTGAGCAAAGCAATCGCATCATCCATAGGCGCGGGCGCAGGCGATGCACGGGATGCCGCACCCTCCACATCCGCGGTCAAGGTTCCAGACCCCGTCTCAGCACGCGCGGCGAATTGTGCGGTGAGCCGCTCGAGCGTTGCCAAGAGACCGGCAGTGAACACCTCGGCGGTGGGCGCACCGGCATGGGGGACATCGGCGGCCAGCGCGGCGATCGCGCACCCACGTTCGGGCGCATCGCGGTGCGTGCGACTGAGGTAGCTTTTGACGTAGGCGGCGAGCGTGGGCGGTTGCCCTGCGCGCGCCCGCGCCCCGGCGGCCGCACCTTCACGCAGCGCACGCTCGGTGGCCTGCGCAATCAGATCTTCACGCGAATCGAAATGACGGTAGAACCCGCCGTGGGTCACCCCCGCAGCGGTCATCAACTGCGCGATGCTTACCCCCGCCAACCCATCGGCGCGCAGCCGTTCGGAGGCCTGGGCAAGAATGCGTTCGCGCGTTTGCGCCTTGTGTTCACGAGATTGAGCCATGGCACAAGTGTCTCAGCTTTATAGATGACAATCAACATCCATAAGGATTATGATCGACATCCATAATTCACTTTCAAAGAGACATCATGGCGCAGCCCGTTGCAGCACGCCCATCGGCAACTGCCGGCCCGCCCCGGGATCTCCCGGCGTTGCTGCGCCGCATACTGACGCTTGCCACACCCACGACCGTGCTCGCGATTTTTCAGGTCATTGCACAACTCGCGGAAACCTGGCTGGCAGCCAGACAGGGCACGGCGGCGCTCGCCGGGTGGGCCGTGGTGCTGCCGTTTGCGCTGCTGCTGCAGCAAATGTCTGCCGGTGCCATGGGAGGTGGCGTGGTGTCGGCCATCGCCCGCGCCCTGGGGGCAGGACGCAACGATGAGGCGTCTGCGTTGGTGCGACACGTGCTGCTGATTGCACTGAGCGGCGGCCTGCTCTTCACCCTCACACTGGCCGTTTTTCCGATGGCGATTTTCACGTTCATCGCCGGCCCCGATATCGCGGCCGCCGCTGCCCCCTACGCCCTGTGGCTCTTCGGGGCAGGCGCCATTCCCGCGTGGCTGGCCAATACATTGGGCTCGGTGCTGCGCGGCGGCCAGCGGCATCGTCTGGCAGCCCGCATTCTTATCCTGACCTGGGTCGTGTTTCCGGTGCTGGGCTGGGCGCTTGCCGAACCAGGCGGACTGGGGCTGATGGGTCTGGGCATTGCGTACGCCGTGTCGTTCGCGGCAGCGGCACTGATCATGTCCGTCGTCGTTTTGCGAGGCGGCGCCGGGTTTACGCCCAGCCTGCGCGGTCCCATCTCGGCATCGCTGCTCAACCGTGTGCTGTCGGTCGGGCTGGTTGCCTGCGGCCTGGCAGCCATCAGCAACCTGACCACCATTCTCGTCACCAGCCAGATCAAGCATTACGGGACCACGGCAGTGGCGGCCTATGGCATTTCCGCCCGGCTGGAATTTTTCGTGGTACCCCTGGCCTTCGGTATCGGTTCGGCACTGACGGCATTGGTGGGCGGGGCTGTCGGTGCGCGCGACTGGCTGAACGCGCGGCGCATCGCCTGGTTAGGAGGCGCCCTGGCATTCGCGGTGACCGCAACCATCGGTTTGCTGGTCGCGGTGTTCTCCCGGCCATTCGCACTGTTCTTCACCCAGGACCCGGGCGTGGTGGACGTCGCCAGCCTGGCGCTGATGTTCATAGGGCCCGCTTTTGGCGCTTATGGCCTGGGGATGGCGATGTACTTTGCCGCCATGGGTGCAGGACGCATGCGCTGGCCCGTCTACGGCGCCTTCGCTCGCATCATCGTCGCCACGCTGGGCGGCTGGGTGTTGGCCACGGTGTTCGACATGGGCATCAGCGGCCATTTCCTGGGTGTGGCGCTGGGCATCGTCTGCTATGGCCTGTTCACCGCCCGCGGGGTGCGGGCGGCCTACTGGCGCGCAAGCGACAGTTAGAAAAAGCCGAGCGCGTTCGGGCTATAGCTCACCAGCAGACACTTGGTCTGCTGATAATTCGACAACGCCGTCTTGTGCGTTTCGCGCCCGATGCCGGACTGCTTGTACCCTCCGAAGGCCGCATGGGCGGGATAGAGGTGATAACAGTTAGTCCACACACGACCTGCCTCGATGCCGCGCCCCACACGATAGGCGCGCGACCCGTCGCGGCTCCACACTCCCGCACCCAGACCGAACGAGGTGTCATTGGCCATCTTGATGGCCTGCGCTTCGTCCTTGAAAGTGGCCACTGCGGCAACCGGCCCGAAGATTTCTTCCTGAAAAATCCGCATGGCATTCTCGCCCAGCAGCATGGTCGGCTGGATATAGAAGCCCTGGTCCAGTCCACCTGGCAAGGCATTGCGCGCGCCCCCCGTCAGGCAGGTCGCACCTTCACTACGCCCGATATCGATGTACGAAAGGATCTTGTCCATCTGCACTTTGGAGACCTGCGCGCCCACCATGGTCTGGCTGTCCAGCGGGTTGCCGGTCTTGATGGATTCCACCCGTTCAATGGCGCGTTCGATGAACTTTTCGTAGATCGATTCCTGCACCAGAATGCGTGAGGGGCAGGTACACACCTCACCCTGATTCAGGGCGAACATCGAGAGACCTTCGAGCGCCTTGTCCAGAAACGCGTCGTCTGCATCCATCACATCTTCGAAGAAGATGTTGGGGCTTTTCCCACCGAGCTCGACGGTCGCGGGAATGAGATTATCTGCTGCGGCATGCAAGATCTGCTTGCCCACGGGCGTGGATCCCGTGAAGGCGATCTTCGCAATGCGCTTGCTCGTGGCCAGCGCCTGCCCGGCCTCCTTGCCCATACCATTGACGACGTTGACCACGCCCTCGGGAATCAGATCGCCGATCAGTTCCATCAGCACCATGATGGACGCCGGTGTCTGTTCGGCCGGCTTGAGCACGACCGGACATCCCGCGCCCAGCGCAGGCGCAAGTTTCCAGGCCGCCATCAGCAACGGAAAATTCCAGGGGATAATTTGCCCCACCACGCCGATGGGTTCATGGAAGTGGTAGGCAACGGTCTCGGCGTCGATGTCGGAAATGCTGCCTTCCTGCGCCCGCACGCAGCCTGCAAAATAGCGGAAATGATCGACAGCCAGCGGCAGATCGGCCGCCATGGTTTCGCGTAACGGCTTGCCGTTGTCGATCGACTCGGCAATCGCCAGCATCTGCAGGTTCTGCTCCATGCGGTCGGCGATGCGCAGCAGCACACCGGCCCGGTCGGCAGGCGACGTTTTACCCCACGCCTCGCGCGCCGCATGCGCGGCATCCAGCGCAAGCTCGATGTCGGCCGCGTCCGAGCGCGCTACTTTGCAGAACGCCTGCCCCGTGATGGGTGAAAGATTATCGAAATATTGGCCCTTGACCGGCGCGACCCACTTGCCACCGATGAAGTTGTCGTACGTATCCTTGAAGGGAAACTCGGCGTCCAGGCCCAGGCTTTTCAGGTCGGAAAGGTTCATGACATGTCTCCTGATCGTTTTTAGGGATCGAACCAGCACCTTCACTCGGGTGCGTGATTCATGGTAATCCCAAAAAGCCGTCAGGTATCACACCGACCTGGGCAACACCGACGCCGGATTCGGCCGCCGACCAAGCCGGCCTGCAGCGTACAAGATCCAGCGTGCGGGGTGCGAGACGTCGGGGCAGCTTGGCCGCCCTGGCCGATCAGCGCTTGCCCAGCGCCGAGCCCAAGGCGTCGACCATTTCCAGATAGGCCGTGATCTGTCGGGTCAGCGCACCTTCGGTAATGCCGCCGACACCATCGATATCGAGCTCGATGGTGGGCTCGTTATCTTCATCCAGATAGACGCGAGCCCACCGATTCTCGCGGTTGAACGCGTTCACGGCTTTCAGCGTGCCGGCCTTGCCCGCCTCGAATCGCGTCACCATCTGAATGTTTTCGCATGCGGCAGGGCCACAGTCGTAATATTCCACGTACATGTCCTTCGCGCCGGTCTCGCCAGTGTCGATCGTGATACGCGGATCATCGAGTGCGTCGGTACCGACCTGATAGGTGCGACCCATCGAACGAAGAATGCGGCCCACCGTCTGGGTATCCAGTCCGGACAGGGTACTGCCCTCTTCTACCAGTGTGTCGTCACCGGCTGCGGCCGCTTCAAGCACGGTGCGTGCATCATCGACCGCCCCATCGACTGCCTTTTCAGCCTCGTCAGCCACATCGGGCGCCTCGGACATCTCGTCATCGTCCAGCTCGGGCGGCACGCCCCTGGCCTCGTCAATGGGCTCGTCGAACTTGGCCAGGAAATCGTCCAATGGCATCTTCTCGCCGTTCAGATCGATCGTGCCGTCGGCGTATTGCACACGCGACACCACCTTATCGCCCTCGAGCCGCGCCAGACCCATGTCCTGTACCTGCTCGATGGCCTGATCGATTTGCTGGCTGACCATGCTGCGCGCACTGTCGGGCTGCATCTTGTAGCTGTCCACCAGAAATTTGCTGGCCAGATCGATTGCCATGGGGCGCGACAGGTTTACAAAACCATCCACCCGCGTGACGGTCTTCAGGGCACGCTCGCGCAAGGGGCCATCTTGGGGTATGGGTCCGAGCTGCACCGAAATCGCCGCACGCTGTTCACCCTTGTCGTGCTTCCACAGGAACGGTTCGATGGCAAAGACCGGTCGCCCCGCGAGAATCTGCTTGCCGCCTTCCATCAAGACATTGGTGGCCACCATATAGGCATCTTCAGGATTGCCCTCGCCGGTTCCCGTGACCATCCCGGCCGACAGCGCATCGTACTGGCGTACGACCTTCTGCAGGGCACTGCCGTCCAGGCTGCGCGCCTTGGTGACCAGCCGCATGGCGCCCATATTGATGGCACCCACCTTCAACGCCTCGGTTCCAAAGACCAGTTCCAGGTTGACCACCTTGCCATCTTCCTCGATCACCACGCGATAGCCCGCGTTATCGAGTTGGGCGGTGAAGTCGGAATCGGGCACTTTGAGCTCGATGTGCTCGGCATGCACATGGGACTGCCCCACACCCAGATCGAACGTCCCGCGTCGCGTATTCAAGCCCGCACTCAGTCCTTCAATGCTCAGCGAGGTATTGTTCTCATCGGCCGCGCCCTGCACCTCGATCAGCTCGACCCGCAGATTGCCGATGAACGCGCGCCCCTCACGCGTGAAATCACCGTCGCCCTTCATGCCCGAAAATTTCAGGGATCGCCCCTCACGCTTATAGGTCAAGGCCGGCATGGACCAGTCCAGCGCCGCATCGCCCTGATAGGTCACCCGCGCGCTGGACAGGAACGGAGACTGGCCGCCGGTCAACTGGAACAGCGGTTCCAGCACCTCGGTCTGGGCGACCGAGGTCGTGACGTATGCCATGGCAGGGGCGAACTGCCCGCGATCGACCTGCGTCGAGGGGAACGGGCCGTGTTCGATATTGACATCAAGCATCACGCGCAAGGGTTCCGTGTCTCCCGGCTTGACTTGGCCGCCGGTGGCGAGCGCTTCATCAAGCCCACTTTCCAGAACATAGCGGGCCTGGGAGGAAAAAAAACCGCGGTGGTAGTGATCTGCCCGCAGATTCAACTTCAGCGTGGGAAAGCGCGACTGCAGATACGCATTGGCATCGGCCAGACTCACCACTGCCGCCTGCTCGATGCGTTTGCCGGTGTACCAACTTGCACACACCCAGCTTGCACCCAGCACCGCTACGACGCCGACACTGGCCACGAGGTATTTTTTCATCGTCTTTTCTTTATGGGATGGAATAGCGCGCCAGCTCGGGCGCTTACTTTTAGGGAAGCACCGTGTGCCGACTCAGGTGCCGACTTCGGGCGCAGCACGCAGATCGGCTGTGATCGTGCCCACGACCCGGCTGTCTGCTTCATGCGCCTGGTCCCGCCACACCTCTGCCAGCGCCTGCGCATACCACTGCTGCATGGCGGGCAAGTCGCGCAGGCGGGCGGCGTAGGCATCGCCTTCGTCGCCCACGCTCGCACCGTAGGTCTGCAGGCGAAAAGCGACAGGCGCATAAAAGGCATCGACAGCGGTGAACGACGCGCCTGCCAACCAGGGCCCGCCGAAGCGCGCGAGCCCTTCGGCCCACAACTCACCGATGCGGGCCAGATCGCTCACCAGCGCGACGGGCGTGTCGTGCAGCGAGACGCGCAAGCCGCAGTTCATGGCGCACACATTGCGCAGCGTGGCGAATCCGCTGTGCATTTCGGCGCAGGCGCTGCGTGCCCAGGCGCGCGCCCGGGCATCCGTGGGCCAGACATTCGGATAATGCTCGGCGAGATATTCGGTGATGGCCAGCGAATCCCACACCGACGCGTCACCGTCAACCAGAACCGGCACACGACGCGTGGGCGCCACGCGCAGAAACGCCGGGTCGGCGAATGGCGCACCAAAAGCATAAAGGCGCTCTTTGAACGGGATCTGCAAGGTGGTCATCAATACCCAGGGCCGCAGTGACCAGGAGGAGTAATTCTTGTTGGCAATGATGAGCTCGAGCACGAGGACGTCCGATCGTGAAAAGAAGCGCCCAGTCTAATTCACGCGCGGCGCGAGAGCCAGAGGCGAAATCGTAAGCACTCTGAACAACGCTGCCGCGGCAGGACTGAGCCACTGCACCAGCGTGCAAGCGCACCCGATGACATGGCTTGATCGCATCCCTGCTGGAGCCGAACGCATCAACTAGGACCGGTCGATGGCCTGAGGATGGTCCTGCATGTACTGGCGCACGACGCTGTCGAAATCCGCATCGGGCTTAAGGCCCAGGCCCACGCTGCGCCCGGCCTCGAAGCGGGCGGGCCAGCCCCCTACGATGGCCGCGATGCCGGCATCGGGCTGGAATCGCACCCGGGCCAGCGCCGCCTCGCCGCCCGCCGCACGCAAGGCGTCCAGCATCTGCTGCACCGTCACGGTCAGCGCCGGCAGGTTCAGCGCCGTGCGACCGCCAAAGGCCTCGCGCGAGGCCTCGAAAACGGTGATCAGGCCGTTGATGGTGTTGGCCGGCGAGGCCAGGGCGACCTGGGTGTCCACCGGTACCGGGCAGACCGACGCCAGTCCGGCCAGTGGCTCGCGGATCATGCCGGACAGAAAACTGGAGGCTGCCCCATTGGGGCGACCCGGGCGCACCGACACCGTCATCAGGCGTGCTGTGCGTCCATCGATATAACCTTTGCGTGTGTAGTCAGCGATCAGTTGTTCGATCACGAATTTGTGCACGCCATAAGACGATTGCGGCGTGGGCAAGGTATCGTCGCGCACGACTGCGGGCAGCGGCACCGCGGCATCACTGCCATAGACGGCCACCGAACTGGCAAACACGAACCCCGCCGGGGCGCCACCGCCATTGACATGCGTGCGCAAGGCATCGAGCAAGGCGCGGGTCGTGTCCAGATTGGAGCGCAGTCCCAGATCGAAGTCGGCTTCGCACTCTGCCGATACCGCCGACGCGAGGTGAAACACGCCATCGAAACCTTCCGCGCCCAATGCCGGCGCCTGCGCCAGCAGTGCCCCCACCCGCGCCTCGACACGGGCGTCGGCCAGCAGATCGGCGGGTGGCGCCACCAGGTCGGCCAGCACAATGCCGCTGATGGTCTGCCCGCAAAGGGCGGGACGCGCAAGCAGGGTGCGCGCCAGCCGTGCACCGAGAAAGCCGGCACCGCCGGTAATGAGCAGCTTCATTGCAGAGTCCTTTTAGGATGAATGGACCAGGGCCGAAGTAAATGGGTCACGGCGTCTGGCCCCGCGTGCGGTAGGGCGCGAACCAGCCCAGACCGTCGGAAGTGCCGGCACGGGGGCGATATTCGCAGCCCACATGCCCCTTGAAATCCAGTGTGTCGAGCAGGTCGAAAAGATAAGGATGCGCCAGCTCGCCCACGTCGGGTTCATGCCGATCGGGCACGCCGGCGATCTGTATGTGGCCCACCTGCCCGGTGGGCAGGTACTGCCGCATTTTCATGGCGACATCCCCTTCGACGATCTGGCAGTGATAGAGATCCATCTGCACCTTCAGATTGGCAGCACCAACCTCGGCGATCACGGCATGGGCCTGGTCCTGGCGATTGAGGAAAAAGCCTGGGATATCCCGGGTGTTGATGGGCTCGATCAACACATTGATGCCTGCACTTGCCGCCTGCGCTGCGGCCCAGGCGAGGTTGTTGATGTACACCTCGCGCAGCGCCTGGCGATCCGCCCCCTCGGGCACGAGCCCCGCCATCACATGCACGTGAGGCACACCCAATGCCTGAGCGTATGGCAGGGCCTGGTCGAGAAAGCTGCGCTGAAACGCCTGCTCGCGGCCTGGCAGGCAGGCCATGCCACGCTCGCCTGCTGCCCAGTCGCCGGGCGGCGCGTTGAACAGCACTTGCGCCAGGCCATGATCGTCCAGACGCGCCTGCAGATCGGCCACAGCAAACTCGTAGGGAAACAAATATTCGACCGCCGAAAAACCATCGGCGGCGGCGGCCGCAAAGCGGTCCAGGAATGCGTGTTCCGTGTACATCATGCTCAGGTTGGCGGCAAAGCGAGGCATGGCGAATCGTCCTTCAGAAAGTGGCCGGTCGTGAAAAAACGAAAATCGTCATGGCGCTTACCAGCGCGCGCCGAATGTCTGGCGCAGCTCATCGATCTGTGCCTCGGACAAGGGCCTTGCTCGTGTGTGCAACCACAGGCCCGCCGTCTCTTCGAGCTCCTCCAGGGTCGCCATCGCGGCGGCCGGCGTGCCGTGCCAGACGTTCGGCCCCAGCCGATCGAGCATCACAGCGCGGATGGGCCGGCCCGCCTGCGCACCGTCAGTGATCAGTCGCGCGACTTCGTCGGCCGCTGCCGGGTCGCCCGGCCGGTGGTAAGGCACCAGTGGGACGTGTCCGACTTTCATGACGAAATAGGGTGTGATCGGCGGCACGATATCGCTCTCGCGCCACACGCCTTGCAGGGTGAGGGCCACCAACTGCGTGCTGTGCGTATGAATCACGCATCGGGCGGCAGGATCGGCGGCATAGATGCGCCGATGCAGGGCCAGGGTCTTGCTGGCGCGATCGCCACTGAGCTGCGTTCCATCCGCGGCCACATGGGCGATGCGCTCGGGCGCCAGGTCACCCATGCAGGCATCGGTAGGCGTAATAAGAAAACTGCCGTCGGCCAGACACACGCTGATGTTGCCTGCCGTGGCGTGGACGTATTTGCGATCGAACAGAGATCGCCCCACGCGGCATATTTCCCGGCGTGCGTCTGTCTGGGCCAGATACTCGGTCTGCATCACGCGATCACCTCGAAGGCCCGGGTGAAAAAATCATCAGTGCCAAAATTTCCCGACTTCAGGGCGATATGCAGCGCCCCCGGCTGCGCATGCGCGCTTCGGGCATGGCACCAGGGCACGCCCGGGTCGATCTGCGTGCCGATCTGCATTCGGGTGATCGCCAAGGCCTGTACGCAGGCCCCCGATGTTTCGCCCCCGGCGACGACAAGCTGGCCCACGCCCTGCTCGACAAGACCACGCGCGATGGCGGCAATCGCCTGTTCGACCATGGCGCCCGCCTGATTCACACCCAGCTGGCCCTGTACCGATTTCACGGCCGTGGCATCGGCTGTCGAATACAGCAGGACCGGCCCACGCGCCAGGCGCGGTTGCGCCCATGCCAATGCCGCAGCGACCACATCGTCGCCGGCAGCCAGACGCATCGGATCGATCGCCATGGCCTGCCCGCCCGCCCGAATGAATGCCAGCACCTGACGGTTGGTGGCCAGCGAGCAGCTTCCTGACACGATCGCTTTAAAGCCCTGACCCGCAGGCAAGCGGGCGGCCTGATCATTGGTCTTCAGGCCCCAGTTCTGAGGCAGTCCGATCGCCACGCCCGACCCCGCCGTCACGAGCGCAAGCTCGCCCAGGGCAGGTCCTACCCGGATCAGATCATCATTGGACACCGCGTCGAGCACGGCCAGGCTGACCCCCTCGGCCCGCAGCTGCGCAATGCGTTCGCGTACCGCCTGCGCGCCGCAGGCGACCGCGCGGTAATCGATCAGACCGACCTTCCCCACGCACTGTGCAGCCAGCACGCGCACCAGGTTGGGATCGGTCATGGGGGTGAGCGGATGATGCTGCATGCCGGACTCGTGCAACAACACATCACCCACGAACAAGTGCCCCTTGAAGACCGTGCGGCCGTTGTCCGGAAAAGCGGGGGTGGCGATCGTGAAGTCGGTGTGCATGGCCTGCATCAGGGCTTCGCTGACCGGGCCGATATTGCCCTGGGCGGTGCTATCGAAGGTCGAGCAATATTTGAAGTAGATCTGCCGGGCGCCTTGGGACTGCAGCCAATGCAACGCCGCAAGCGATTGCGCGATCGCCTGGTCTGCGGGAATCGTGCGGGATTTCAGTGCGATGACCACGGCGTCGGTATCGACAGAGGTCTCCTCGCTCGGCACGCCAATGGTTTGAACCACACGCATGCCGCTGCGCACCAGATTGTTGGCCAGATCGGTGGCGCCGGTGAAGTCATCGGCAATGCACCCCAGCAAAATCTTGCTCATCGATGACCTCCTTTTTTGGCCGCGCCCTGGCTGGCTGGCGATGGCTGGGCCGCGCCGATGAAATCGGGCACGACGCCGCCCTGTATCAACCGTTGTGCGGCCTGCACCATGTGTTCTGTGGCCGCCGCGCGCGCTGCCACCGCGTCACCGGCATCGATCGCCTCGAAAATCGCCCAATGCTCGTCGTGCACCTGTGCGGCGAAGGCGGCGTGACGCTTTTCGTTGGCGCGCGTCACGCGCACCGCGTCATGCAGATACTGTTCGAGAAACCCCAGCACCTGAGTGAATTGGGCATTGCCCGTGACCTCGGCAATGCTGCGATGAAACGCAAGATCTTCCATGACGCCGTCGCCCCCCGCCTGCACGCTGGCATCGATGGCGAGCAAGGCGCGGCGAATCGTATCAATGTCGGGTCGGCGGGCACGCAGGGCCGCCAGGGCAGCAATTTCGCCCTCGATCGCCCGCCGAACCTCGACGACCTGCACCACGGCGGCCATCGACCCCATGACTGCGGGATCAAAAATCAGAGGTTGCCGAGCGGGTGCCGTCGACACGAACACGCCCGAACCCTGGCGCGACACCAGCAGATCCCGCGACTTCAATTGGCTGACTGCCTCACGCACCACCGTACGCGACACCCCATACAGCCGCACCAGCTCCGGCTCGGTAGGCAGGCGCTCGCCGCGCGCAAGCCGGCCCGTTTCGATCTGTTCGGCAAGCAGCGCGGCCAGGCGATCGGATAGGCG
>JBAZPE010000013.1:0-12517 GCA_041648375.1 Burkholderiaceae bacterium
GATTGCAACCGCGTCGGCCTCGGCCAAAGCCGCCGAGGCAGCCAAGGCGGCTGACGCAAGCAAGGCAGCCGATGCAGCCCAAGCCGCTGAAGTGAGCAAGGCAGCCGATGCCGCTCAAGCCGCTGAAGCGGCCAAGGCTGCGAATGCCGCCAAAGCGCCTGAGGCGGCCAAGGCAGCAGATGCGACTGAGGCGGTCAAGGCAGCAGATGCGACTGCAGCCGCCGACGCAGCCAAAGCCGCTGAAGCGGCCAAAACCGTCGAGGGAGCAGCCGCACCCGATGCGCAGCAAAGCACTGCTGCGGCCACCGCCCAGGCTGCCACCGGCACGCCGGCTCGCACCAGCACCGAACTCTCCACCGACTTCACCTCGCTGGATACGGCCTTCTCATTCAAGGATGGGATGGGTACGGTCACCACGCTCAACATTGCTTCGCCGCTTTTGCGCATCACGCAAGGCAGCCCGGCATCCATCAATCTGGTGGACAGCACCCTGGACATGGTGACGCTTATCCGCGTGGTCAACACCACGCAGGGGCAGGGCGGGGAAGACCTGGCTGACCTGAAAAACGTCACCATCCCCGTGCATTTCGCCGGTCCGTTGAGCCGGCCGCTGTATAGCGTGCAGTGGAAGAACGTGGCCAATGATGCCCTGAAGCAGAAGCTTGAAAACAAAGTGCTCGATGCCATCGGTGGTAAAGCGGGCGCGAAGAATGATGACAAGCGACAGGTCGTTCGCGATGCGCTTAAAGGACTGTTGAAATAATGAATTCGCCCCTGTATTTCCCGCTGGTCGGTGCGGCCGGAACCACTCAATCGGATGCACGTGATTACGACAAGCGCTGGCTCATTGCCGATGAGGAGGGCAACTGGCTGAGCGTGGATCAGTGCCCGACGCTGTCCACCATTACCGTCGAACTGAAGCTGGGCTATCTGGTGCTCAGGGCGCCTGGCATGTTGCGCATGGACATCCCGCTGGATGTGATCGAGGACGATGACAGCGTGCGGTTCACGGTCAAGCTGGGCGCAGCCCAATCCGTGGATGTCGTGGACGAAGGCGAACTGGCCGCTGCCTGGCTTTCCAACGTGACCGGCAAAACCTGCGGGTTGATGAAAGTGCACCCCGATGCAGGACCGGTGCAGTGGCCGGGCAACTAAGTACGTTTACGCGGCGTCAGAATCGCGTTGGCGATCAGTCCGGCCACCAGCCCCCAGAACGCTGATCCGATGCCCCAGAGGCTGAACCCGGATGCAGTGGCCAGCAGTGTGATCAGCGCGGCCTCCCGTTTCTCGGGGGTGGCCATGGCAGTCGTCAATCCGCCCATGATGGGGCCGATCAGTGCAAGGCCGGCCAGCCCGGCGACGAACGTGAGGGGCAGTGCCTGAAAAAAAAGAGCGACGGCACCCGCCGCCAGGCTCAGCGGGATATACACCAGTCCGTAGGTCGCTGCGGCCCAGTAGCGTCGAGCCGGATCCGGATGGGCCTCCTTGCTGGACACGATCGCCGCCACAATTGCCGCCAGCGTGATGCTGTGAGCCCCCAGAGGGGCGGAGAGCATGCCGAACAGACCACTGGCAGCGACCGAGCGACTCGCCCTGGGTTGGTAGCCGGCCGCCTGAAGAATGGCCAGACCGGGCAAATTCTGTGAGGCCATGGCGATGATGAAAAGAGGCACTGCAATGCTGACCGTCGCCTGCCAGGTGAATGAGGGTGTCGTCCAGTGGAACTGCGTCATGGTCCACGCGATGCCCTGGAATCGGCTCGTGTCGCCTGACAGCACCACCACAAGTCCGGTCACCAGCACCACAAAAATCGAATAGCGCGGCAACCATCGTCGGCCCAGCAGGTAGGCCGCAATCATTGTCAGCGCCAGGGCGGTATCCACGTTCAGTGCACCGAATATGCCGATACCGAAGTGCAGCAGCACGCCGGCCAGCATGGCTGCGGCGATCTCCGGCGGAATGCGGCGCAAAATGGGGTCCACCCAGCCCAGTAGCCCGCATGCCAGTGTCATGGCGGCGGCAACGAGAAATGCGCCAATGGCCTGGTCGAAAGGCACGCCAGGTAGCCCGGTGATCAGCATGGCCGCGCCTGCGGTGGACCAGGCAAACACGGCGGGTGTGCGCCATTTCAGGCTGAGCCAGGCCCCTGGGATGCCGATGGCCAGGCAGACTGCACCGACCCAGGAACCAATATGTGCCACATCCAGGCCCGCGCTTTGGCCGGCCTGAACCATCAGCACGGCTGTGCTGGCAAAGCTCACGAGCACGGCCACCAGCCCTGCCAGCACAGCCGACAGGGAGATTTCTTTCAGGAAGGGGGTGTTCAATTGGCGCTCGTGAGCCGCTGATATTTGGCCATCAGCGCATCCTGGCCCTCTTTCCACAGGGGGTCGAGCGTGATGCATTCGACCGGGCACACGACCTGGCACTGCGGTTCGTCAAAATGCCCGACGCACTCGGTGCACCGGGCGGGATCGATGACGTAATAATCCTCGCCCATGGAAATCGCCTGGTTCGGGCACGGCGGTTCGCACACATCGCAATTGATGCATTCGTCGGTGATCTTCAGCGCCATGACCTGTCCTTCCCAACGCGTATTTCAGCCCGGCCAGGATTGCTCGCGGCGTTCCTTGGCTTTTTCGTGGAGCCAGCGCTCGACGGAAGGAAATACGAATTTGCTCACATCGCCGCCCAGTTGGGCGATTTCCCGGACTATGGTACCGGAAATGAACTGATACTGATCGGATGGCGTCATGAATAGCGTTTCGACATCCGGTAGCAGGTGCCGATTCATGCCAGCCATCTGGAACTCGTATTCGAAATCCGAAACGGCACGCAGACCGCGCACGATGACGCGGCCTTCCTTCTCGCGTACGAAGTCCTTCAGCAGCCCGTTGAAGCTGGCCACCTCGACGTTCGGGTAATGGCCCAACACCTCGCGCGCGATAGTGACGCGCTCGTCCACACCGAAGAACGGCTTCTTGTTACGGCTCAGAGCAATGCCGACCACCACCTTGTCAAACAGCGTGGCCGCGCGCCTGACCAGATCTTCATGGCCGCGCGTGAGCGGATCGAACGTGCCGGGATAAATTGCGGTAATCATGAGTGCTCCGTACCTTGATGGGTTCACCATCCTCCAAACGTTGATTATTGCTTATTTGCGCAATGCAGCAAACTGGAGAAGATGATAGTGGACACTTGCGGCCTTATCCGACCTCAGCAGCTCGAAACCGTCGGGTGCCAACAACGGCTGTTCGCTTTCGGCATAGACCAGCGCATGGGGGGCCAGGATGGCAGGCAGCGCGGGCCACAGGCGCGGCAGCCAGTCCTGGTTGAAGGGCGGATCGAGCAGCACCAGATCGAAGCGGGAGGCATCCATGCGGGCCAGCGTCGCCATCGCATCACCGGCGTGTACGCGCACGCCCTGGGCATTGAGCTTGTCGCGAAGCAGGCGCAGGGCTGCCAGCGCCTGAGGGTTGTTCTCCACCATTTGTACATGAGCGCACCCGCGCGACGCCGCTTCGAAGCCCAGAGCCCCAGATCCCGCGAACAGATCCAGAACCTGCTTGTCCGTAAAGGACCCGCCCCAGAAGTGATTCAGCCAGTTGAACAGC
This sequence comes from Burkholderiaceae bacterium, assembly GCA_041648375.1. Taxonomy (GTDB): domain Bacteria; phylum Pseudomonadota; class Gammaproteobacteria; order Burkholderiales; family Burkholderiaceae_B; genus Schauerella. The sequence goes on from JBAZPE010000013.1 coordinate 3,615, forward strand.
GTTTCACGCACCCGATCGGGCGTTGGCCGCAGACCCGGCGCGTCCACGACCGGAATCGGGGTGCGTCGATAGCTCCCGCCAACGATGCGTGGTGAATGTTTGGCCATGATCATGGTCGTGAAGAAAGGGGCGCAAAGCGTAGCACGGGCTATACTTTCCGACCATGTTCAGATTCTTCAAGAAAAAGGCGCCTGCTGCGCCTGCACCCGAGCCAACCAAACCTGATGTTGCTGTCGCCGACGCGCCTGTCGCGCCGCCTGCCGCGCGGGTTTCGCCTGCCTCGACGCCTGTTGGCGCGCCCGACTCGGACGTGCGTGTCGCAACGCCTGTTGCCAGGCCCGAGACGGCTGCGCTGACCTCGGCAGGTGCCGGCGCTCCCGCGACGCCCCCTGTGGCGGCGCCCGTCACGACACCCGATGCGCACGCCCCGAGCGTGGCGCCAGGCGCGTCAGGCAACCCGATTGCACCCGTTGCGCCACCCAGCGCCGAACCCCCTGTCAAGTTGCCCGCCAGCGGTTTGGATACGCCGGCCCATACGCCAGCGGATCAGCCTGCGCGGCCTGCCGATGCCATCATCCCGGCGGCGCCCGCGACACTGCCCGCGCCGGCATCGAACTCAGTACCCACTTTTGCACCAGCGGCGGCACCGACGCAGGCACCTGCGCCCCTGCCGATCCCGACTCCAACTCCGACTGCGGCACCCGCACCTGAGCCCAAGAAAGCCTCCTGGCTGAGCCGTTTGAAGCAAGGCCTGGCGCGCACCGGGCAGTCGATCGGCGCCCTGTTCGTGGATGTGCCGGTCGATGAAAACTTCTTCGAAGAACTCGAATCCGCCCTGATCATGGCCGATGCCGGCGTCGAGGCGACCAACAAGCTCATTACCGCCCTGCGCGAACGTGTTCGTATAGAGCGCATCGAGGACGCCACGCGCGTCAAGCGGGTGCTGCGCGAGATTCTCGCCGACCACCTGCGTCCCCTGGAAAAGAAATTCGACACCCGCCAGGCCAAAACGCTGGTGGTGATGATTGCCGGCGTGAACGGTGCCGGCAAGACGACCTCCATCGGCAAGCTGGCCCACACGTTCCAGCAGCAGGGCGCAAGCGTGCTGCTGGCCGCCGGCGATACCTTCCGCGCGGCAGCGCGCGAGCAACTGGTGGAGTGGGGGCGTCGCAACAACGTCACCGTGATTTCACAGCAAGGGGGCGACCCTGCGGCCGTGGCGTTTGACGCGGTGAACGCCGGTCGCGCGCGCGAAACCGGCGTGGTGATGATCGATACCGCCGGGCGCCTGCCCACGCAGTTGCATCTCATGGAAGAGTTGAAAAAGATCCGCCGCGTGGTGGCCAAGGCCGACCCGAAGGCACCGCACGAGGTCTTGCTGGTCGTTGATGGCAACACAGGCCAGAATGCGATTGCGCAGATCCGCGCCTTCGACGCCGCCATCAATCTGACCGGCCTGGTGGTGACCAAGCTCGACGGTACCGCCAAGGGTGGCACGCTGGCGGCGGTGGCCGCGGGTAGCCAGGGTGTGCGACCTATTCCTGTCTACTGGATCGGTGTGGGTGAAGGGATGCAGGACTTGCAACCCTTTGTCGCCGATGAATTCGCGCAGGCCCTTCTGGGCGACTGACCGAGAAAGCTACTTCCAGAAGCCCGGCGCGCCGCCCAGATCGGTGAGCGCCGTCTGTGCGCGCAACACGATGCGGCTTTGTTCCGCAGACAACCAGCCCACGGCAAACCAGGCTTCATTTGTCGTGGCCGCGCGCGCGAGGTAGGTGTCGTGCGCGACCGCCATATCATTGAACTCGCCCAGCAGATCCTGCACCACCGCCAGATGCTTGCGGTAGGCGCGCAGACGCGAAGCACCCAGCAGTGATTCCGAGAAGCCCAAGCTATAGCGCAGCAGTTTGACCTTTTTGCGCAGGCTGTGTTTTTTCTCGATGTCGATGGATGCAAAGTGCTTGCCGCGTTTGACGATCTGCTTGTGCCACAGGTGCAGGCGATCCATCAGCAGCGTATCCAGGCGGGTTTGCGCCGTGGCGGCGCCCAGCGGAATAATGGTCGGCACGATGTGTGACGACGTGGGGTGTGCTGCGCTGGATGCTTCTGCCAATGCCCTCGTGGAAGCATCGGCCGGTACGTCAGTCGCGCCGGGCATCGGGGCCGGCGCGTGGCTGGACGCCCGATGGGTGCCCTGGGCCGGCACGTCGCCTTGTTCACCTGAAACGGTGCCTGCAGCGACAGTGGTTGCCAATGTCGTGGCTGACGCAGCGCCTGCGCCAGCCGCAAGCACACTGGCCTGCGCGGCGGCATCTATCGCCTGGGCAGCGGCCAGCGAAGGCTGGGGCGTGACGCTCCATTCCAGCAGCGACAACAGCAAGCCCTGAAAGCCCTTTGCACGCGCCAGCGTGGCGGAGTCATCGCTTTCATCGGGCGTGTCGTCGGCAAACACAGGCATGCCGGCGGCCAGAAGCTTGGGCAACACGCTGGCATTGAGCACGTCGCGATCACGGTTCGAGCCGAAGTTGCCGAAAAACGTTTTCAGGGCGTCCTGCAGTTCGGCTGGCGGCAGCACGGCAATGCCATCGAACAGGCGCCAGGCTGAACGCAACCGTCGCACGCCCACACGCAACTGGTGCACGTGGTCCGGGTGACCCGCCTGATAGTTCACCGATGCCGTGTCCACTTCGGCCAGGGCCGCAGCGTTTCTCGTGATCTGGTCCAGGCATTCGGCCGTGACGGTGGCCAAGGCCTGCGCTGGCGTTTGATCGGCCTGCAGCTTCACGCTCAAAATGGGGCGAGGCGCCCAGAATGCGGCAATGCGGGCAGCGCGTTTGCTGCGCACGGTGGCACTGCGTGCATCGGCAGGATCCGTGTCATCCAGGGGTTTGAAGTCGAGATCGCTGGCCAGGCTGGCCAGGGCGTCGCCACGTTCAGACTTCGAACGTGCATCCAGGATCAGACCGTGGCGATGGTGCCAGGCACGTGCCACCTCGAAAATCGCGGCCACACGGCCGGAGAGCAGTTCGAATTCCAGTTCGCAGATCGGCAGGGTGAACCCGCTGGCACGCACTTCGCCTCTGTCGAAAGCGATTTCAACGGCGCCCTGACGCGAGCGATGTTTGCGGATGATGCGCAGCACATCGGTTTCATATCGCAAGCCCAATTCGCCTTGCACGCTGGTCAATGCGGCCTCGACCTCACTGCCGGCATAGACCGAGAGATCCAGAATAGGGCCGGGGCGCGTGTGGTTCAGTTCGATCCGTGAAATGGCGTCCTTGCCGGGCATTTTCAGGGTCTGTATCCAGACATCGCCTTCCAGACGAAGGCGCAACGCGATTTTCGCGCGTGCCAGTTCGCGCGCAGGCGTGTCGAAATACATGGCGTGAAGGTGGATGCTGCGCGAGTCCCCTCGGGACATTTCCCGCTCTACGCCGGCTCGAGCTGCTGGCGCAACGTTCAGCTTCACTTCCTGTTCCGACATGTGGAGCCTTTAAACGAAATAAAAGATCGCGATCATACCGAGCCATGGATGGCAAATTGATGACATGTCATAAAACAGACATACGTGTCACGAAATCGGGATGGCTTGTTCCTTTCCTGGCGCGGCATGCTGGCCCAGCCAGTCTGTCAGCTTCTGAACGGTTTGCGGCGTGGCCGTCAGGCCCAACCGGGTGCGACGCCATAGTATATCGTCGGCGGTGCGTGCCCACTCGTGGTCCACGAGCCATTGCACTTCACATTCGAACAACCCACAACCGAAGTCCTGACCCAGATCGGCCACCGACGACGCCCCACCGAGAATGCGTTCGGCCAGCGTGCCGTAGGTATAGATATAGCGGTGCGCCAGTGCGGGTGCGAGCCAGGGGAAGCGCGACGTGAATGTGCGTTCATAGGCTTGGGGATCGGCTTGCGGCATGTCGCCGCCTGGCAGAACCGCGCGAGCGGTCCAGGCAAGCGCTTTGCCGGTGTGAGGCGCGAGTTTCTCAAGCGCGTGTTCGGCCAGCCGTCGGTAGGTCGTGATCTTTCCGCCAAAGATGGACAGCAGCACGGGGTCGCCTTGCTGACCGGTATTCACATCGAACACATAGTCGCGGGTGACGGCCGACGCACGGCCCGCCTGATCGTCGTAAAGCGGTCGCACCCCGGAATAGGTCCAGGTGATGTCCGCCGCGGAAATCGGCGTTTTGAAGTAGCCGTTGACCGTGTCGCACAGATAGGCGATTTCCTCCTCGCTGATCTTCACCGTGGCCGGGTCGCCTTCAAATGCCACATCGGTGGTGCCCACCAGCGAGTACTGCTCCTGGTAGGGAATGACGAAGACGATGCGGCCGTCGGGGTTCTGAAGAATGTAGGCCCAGTCACCCTCGTACATGCGTGGCACGGTGAAGTGACTGCCCTTGACCAGGCGCAGTTTGCTGGCCGGCTTGTCGGTCGTACCGGCGGGGCTGGTCAGCCGCTGCAATGCCTCGACCCAGGGGCCTGCTGCATTGACCAGCACGCGTGCCCGGGCCGTCACGGTTTCACCGTTCTCGGCGCGCATGCGAACCAGCCAGTGGCCGTTCGCCTTCTGCAGGCCAATGCAACGGGTGCGGGTGAGGATGGTGGCGCCGCGCTGGCGGGCGTCCATGGCGTTCAACACGACCAGTCGCGAATCATCCACGCGGGCGTCGGAATACTCGAACCCGGTCGTGATGTCGGTCTTCAGGGCAACGCCCTGGGCCGCGCTGCGCAGGGCGAGGCGTCGCGACCCGGGCAGACGGGCGCTGCGGCGCGCCAGATTGTCGTAGAGGAACATGCCGATACGGATCATCCACGCCGGACGCAGGTGGCGGTTGTGCGGCAGAACGAAACGCAACGGGTGCACGATGTGCGGTGCGTTCGAGAGCAGCACATCCCGTTCGGACAGCGCCTCGCGAACCAGGCGAAACTCGTAGTTCTCGAGGTAGCGCAAGCCGCCATGAATCAATTTGCTGCTGTTTGACGATGTCGCGCTGGCCAGATCGTTCTGCTCGCACAGCAGTACGGTAAGCCCGCGCCCTGCCGCGTCGCGCGCGATGCCCACGCCGTTGATGCCGCCGCCGACGATCATCAGATCGACGTCGTAGTCATAAGAGGGGGCAGCGGGAGAAGTCATGAGGGGGCGATGTTCCAAACAGAAGGGCGGCAGACGTGGCTTTGTGACGTAACGATCGTGCCGGTTCGTGCCGCGGCCCCGCATGGCTGGGGGCAGGGCACCAACGCGGCGCAATGCCCCAGTTTAGCGCGCCTGGAGCGGGCGTTTTGTAAGCGAAACGCCCTGCGGGCACGCGGATGCAGTGGATTGACGCAGTCGGCGGTAAACTCTTTGTTTTCCCGCCTTTTGTGTACGGCTCATGTCTTCGCCACTTCCCCTCTCTTCCAGCACCGAAACCGACAGTTTCGATATCGCCTCCGTCACCGACATCATTGCCGAGCTGCGTGCCGGCCGCATGGTCATCCTCGTGGACGAAGAAGATCGGGAGAACGAAGGCGACCTGGTCATGGCGGCCGAGTTCGTCTCACCCGACGACATCAATTTCATGGTCACCCACGCCCGTGGCCTGGTGTGTCTGACCCTGACTGAAGATCGCTGCAAGCAGCTCGATCTGCCGCTGATGGCCAGCCGCAACGGAACCCGTTATGGCACCAATTTCACCCAGTCCATCGAAGCGGCGACTGGCGTCGAAACGGGCATTTCCGCAGCCGACCGGGCGCGCACCATCCGCGTGGCGGTCGCCCGCGATGCCCGCCCCGACGATCTGGTCCAGCCTGGCCACATCTTCCCCGTGCGCGCGGTGCAGGGGGGCGTGCTGGTGCGGGCCGGTCATACCGAAGCCGGGTGCGATCTGACCGCCATGGCCGGTCTGACCCCGGCTGCGGTGATCTGCGAGATCCTCAAGCCCGATGGCACCATGGCGCGTCTGCCCGATCTGGCGGTGTTCGCGCGCGAACACAATCTGAAAATCGGCACGATTGCCGACCTCATCCAGTACCGCAGCGAACACGAATCCATCATTCAGGAAATCGGACGGCGCAAGCTGGCAACCCCGTGGGGCGAATTCGACACCATCGCTTACCGCGATACGCCCACCGGCTGCGCCCATCTCGCACTGGTGCACGGCCATATCGACCCGTCGGTCGAAACGCTGGTGCGTGTGCATGAACCGGCATCGGTCCTGGATGTCCTGGATACCGGTGCCAGTTTGCACAGCTGGGGTGTGGGCGACGCACTCGAGGCACTCAAGCGTGCGCCTGCCGGGGTGCTGGTGCTGATGAACTGCAACGCACCGCACGACCATGTGTTCGCGCAAATCGCCTCCTGGGCGGGCACAACGACCCAGAAGCCGGGTGCCGATGCCGACCGTTACGGCTTGCGCACCTACGGCATGGGCGCGCAGATCCTGCGCCAGCTCAACGTGGGCAAGATGCGCCTGATGGCGCGCCCGCGCAAGATGCCCAGCATGACCGGTTTTTCCCTGACCGTTACGGGTTACGATTGCGACCCGGTTTGATCACCAACGCATACTCTTACGCATGGGGGCAAGATGCCCACATGTCCTACTGAAAAGGCAAGGCCATGAATCCTTATATCGTGCAACCCGATCTTGACGGCGCCGGACTGCATATCGGTATCGTCCGGGCACGTTTCAACGAAGCCATCGGCGAGGCCGAGCTGCAAGCCTGCCTGGCTGAGCTGGGCGAACTGGGCGTAGACGAGGAAAGCATTCTCGTGGCGACGGTGCCCGGTGCACTGGAAATCGGCCTGACCGTGGCCACCATGGCCGAATCGGGCGAATTCGACGCGCTGATCGCACTGGGCGCAGTCATCCGCGGCGAGACCTACCACTTCGAGATCGTCAGCAACGAGATGGCCAGCGCCATCACCCGCGTCTCGCTAGAAACCGGCGTGCCGGTTGCCAACGGTGTGCTCACCACGGAAACAGACGAACAGGCTGTCGAGCGCGCCCCGGAAAAAGGGCGTGATTGCGCTCGCGTGGCTGTTGAAATGGCCAATCTCATCGCCGCTCTCGATCCCGAGGAAGACGACGGTGAGGATGACGACGAAGACGAAGACGACGAAGACGACGAAGAAGAGGACGAAGATTTTGACGACAAACAATCCGACAAACGGCGCTGATACGCCAGATCCGGCGCGCGCTGCCGGTCGCAGTGCCCGTCGGCGTGCTCGCGAGTTCGCACTGCAGGGCGTGTATGCCTGGCTGCTGCGTGGCGGCGTGGGCAACGAATATGCCGGAGAGATCGACGCCCACCTGCGTGATGCCGAAGACTTTTCCGAAGCCGATGCGCAATGGTTCAAAACGCTGCTGCATGGTGTCACGCGTGAAGCGGCCGACCTGCGCGAACGGTTCACGCCCTTCATCGACCGCCCGCTGGTCGAACTCTCGCCTATCGAGCACGGCATCTTGCTGATCGGTAGCTACGAGCTTGTGCACCACGTTGAAGTGCCTTATAAGGTCGCCATCAACGAGGCGGTCGAGCTGGCGAAGTCCTTCGGCGGCACCGACGGTTTCAAGTTCGTCAACGGTGTGCTGGACAAGGTCGCAGCACAATCGCGCGGCGTGGAAATCAAGGCGTCGGCCAAGCGCTGAGGCCCTGGTACGCGATCAGCGCATGGCATCTGAATTCGATCTGATCGCGCGCTATTTTGCGCAACCTTCTCCGACCGGAATGCTGGGTGTGGGCGACGATTGTGCGTTGTTCACGCCAGTGGCTGGTCGGCAGATAGCCACCAGTACCGACCTGTTGCTGCAGGGGCGTCACTTTTTCCCTGATGTCGACCCCAGTGCGCTGGGTCACAAGTCGCTGGCCGTCAATCTGTCAGACCTTGCTGCCATGGGCGCCACGCCTGTGGCCTGCGTGCTCGGCCTGGGCCTGGCCGACGTCAATGAGCCCTGGGTAGCCGCGTTCGCTGAAGGGTTTCTGGCACTGTCCGCGCGTCACGCCTGCCACTTGATTGGCGGGGACACCACCCGCAGCAGTCAGGGCACGGTCATCAGCGTGACCGTATTCGGCAGTGTCGTGCCAGGTCAGGCCCTACTGCGCGGTGCCGGCCAGGCCGGCGATGACATCTGGGTCTCCGGAACGCTGGGCCGGGCCGACATCGCCTACCGTCTGCTGGCAGGTCTGATCCCCAGCGATCCGGCACGGTTGGCTGCCACGCGCCGTGCGCTCGAATGGCCCGAACCGCGCATTGCTCTGGGGCAGGCCCTGGCGGGTGTCGCGCGTGCCGCACTGGATATCTCCGATGGATTGCTCCAGGACCTGGGCCACATACTGAAGGCGAGCGGCCTGGGGGCCGATCTCCAGTACGACGCCCTACCTATCGACGCCACCCTCCAGGGTCTGCCTGCCGACGTCGTTGCGCATGCCGTGCTGGCCGGTGGCGATGTCTACGAACTTTGCTTCACGGCGTGCCCCAGCAGGCGCGATGCCATCCTGGCAATTGGCCAGACTTGCGCAGTGCCCGTTACACGTGTGGGCGTGCTGCGCCCGGGTTCGGGCATATCATTGTCCGAGGCCGGCGCACCGCGGGCCTTGCCGCGCGTTCGGGGCTTTGACCACTTTTCAGAATTATGACCCAGATACCCACTCCTCCCGGCACCGAACCCCATTCCATCGAAGAGCGCCAGCGCGAGCCCTACCCGACGCTTGCCTGGATGATGCGCAAACCCGCGCGCATCATCGTTTTTGGTTTCGGTTCGGGGTTGATCAGGCCTGCCTCCGGCACCTGGGGCACCCTCGCAGCCTGGCTGCTTTGGGTGGCCGCCGAGCCTTTCATGCCGTCCTTCTGGGCAGTAGGCCTGTTTATTGCTTTGGCATTTGCATATGGGTGCTGGGCGTGTCAGCAGGTTTGCCGGGAA
>JBAZPE010000014.1:0-12387 GCA_041648375.1 Burkholderiaceae bacterium
CACCAAGCACACCCTGCGCAACGCCCTGATCCCCGTGGTCACCATGATGGGCCTGCAGTTCGGCTTCCTGTTGGGGGGTTCCATCGTGGTGGAAACCGTCTTCAACTGGCCGGGACTGGGTCGCCTGCTGGTCGACGCGGTCACCCAGCGCGACTATCCGGTCATTCAAGGGCTGGTGCTGCTGTTCTCGCTGGAATTCATTCTGATCAATCTGATCGTCGACGTGTTGTACGGCGCGATCAACCCCAGCATTCGCTATAAGTGAGGGCGGACATGACTGCACAAAACGCCGCCGCTGCGACCCCTGTCGTGGCCAACAATGATGTGCGCACACCTGCGACCGAGTTCTGGCGCAAGTTCAAAAAACAGAAGCTCGCCCTGGGCGCTGGGATTTTTGTTCTGCTGCTGGTGATCGTCGCCCTGTTCGCCCCCTGGATCGTCCCCTTCGATGCCGAAAACTATTTCGACTACGACGCGTTGAATTCCCCGCCCACCCTGGTTCACTGGCTGGGCGTGGACTCGCTGGGCCGCGATATTTTCAGTCGCATCCTGATGGGTGCTCGGATCTCGCTGGCCGCCGGCTTTCTTTCGGTGGCCATGGGTGCTGTCGTGGGCACGTTCATGGGCCTGATGGCCGGCTACTACGAAGGCTGGTGGGAACGTATCACCATGCGCCTGTCCGACGTGCTCCTGGCGTTTCCGGGCATGCTGCTGGCCATCGGTGTCGTGGCCATCATGGGTTCGAACATGATCAACGTGATCATCGCCGTGGCCGTGTTCAGCGTGCCGGCATTTGCCCGCCTGGTGCGTGGCAATACGCTGGCCATCAAGCAGATGACTTATGTCGAGGCCGTGCGCAGCGTGGGCGCATCGAACTGGACCATCATCATGCGTCACATTCTGCCCGGCACGATCTCGCCGATCGTGGTGTATGGCACGATGCGCATCGGCACCTCGATCATCACGGCAGCCAGCTTGTCGTTTCTGGGTATGGGGGCACAACCCCCGACACCCGAATGGGGCGCCATGCTGAGCGAAGCGCGTGCCGACATGGTGATCGCGCCCCACGTGGCGATTTTTCCGGCCATCGCCATCTTCCTGACGGTGCTTGCGTTCAACCTGCTGGGTGATGGCTTGCGCGATGCGCTGGACCCCAAGATCGATCGCAAATAAGGTCAGTGGCGACATGGGTCAGCCGAGTGAGAATGATATGACCGCCGGCGCCTCGACATCGGCGCGGGTGCGCTCACCTGCATCGTCACGGCCAATGGCTGCGGCATCAGCATCGGCACCGGTGTCAGCGTCAAACAGGCCCGCTGCACAGCGATCTGAGGTACCCCGCACGGGGCATCTCGCCAGCGGCCCCCGCGACTCGCTGGCGGACGTGCCTGGTGTGACGGTTGGCCATTGCACGCTGGCCGAGGGTGCCGTGCAGACAGGCGTGACGGTGATCCGTCCGCATGCCGGCAGCCTGTTCCTGGACAAGGTGCCCGCTGCCGCCACGGTGCTCAACGGCTTTGGCAAAAGCACCGGGCTGGTGCAGGTGGCGGAACTGGGCGTGCTGGAAACGCCCATTGCGCTGACCAACACCTTCGGTGTGGGCACGGTGGCCAATGCCCAGATCCGGCAAGCCGTGGCCGAGCATCCCGAGATCGGGCGGCACTGGCCCACGGTCAATCCACTGGTTTTCGAGTGCAATGATGGCTACCTGAATGACATTCAGGCGATGGCCGTCCAAGAGAAGCACTATCTGCACGCCTGGCACGATGCCTCTGAGCAATTTGCACAGGGCTCGGTCGGCGCAGGGCGTGGCATGTCGAGCTTCTCGTTCAAGGGCGGCATAGGATCGGCATCGCGGGTGGTGGATGCCCGTGCGCCTGTCGGTGCTGAAGCGGGTGCAGGTTCCAGCGACGCACAGCCCGCAGTGACCGGGAGGTGGACGGTCGGTGCACTGGTGCTGTCCAACTTCGGTCGCCTGCCCAATCTGACCGTGGCGGGGCGTCCGATCGGACGCGCCTGGCTGGCATCACGTGAAGCCGCGGCCAGCCACCGGACGGCTGAACCTGTGCCTGCCCAGACCGACGACGCCCTGGGCCCGGAGAAAGGCTCGATCATCATCATCCTCGCCACCGATGCACCGCTGGATGCGCGACAGCTCAAACGGCTATCGTTGCGCGCCGGTGCGGGTCTGGCGCGCACCGGCTCCGTATTCGGACACGGCAGCGGCGACATCGCGCTCGCATTCTCCACCGCCTATACCATTCCCCAGCACGCGCATGTCGCCATGCCCGCGCAAGCCATGCTGCACGAAAGCCTGAGCGATCCCCTGTTCGAGGCCGCAGCAGAAGCGACCGAACAAGCCATTGTCAATGCGCTTTGGCATGCCGAGACCGTGACCGGGCGCGATGATCACACACGACTATCCTTGCCCGACGCCATCGCGCCCTGGCGCGACTGGCTTGCCCGCACGGCCCTTTAACATCACCGCGATACAGGCAGCCCTGTCATGAAAATTCTGATCTCTACCGACATCGAGGGCGTGGCAGGTGTCTACCACGCCGAGCAGACACGTCCGGGCAATGGCGAGTATGAACGCGCCCGTGCCTGGATGACGGCCGAGGCCGACGCCGCGGTACGGGGTGCCTTCGCAGGCGGCGCGACCGAGGTGCTGGTCAACGATTCGCACGGCGCGTTTCGCAACCTGCTGGCCGATCGCCTGGACCCTCGCGCCCGGCTGGTGCAGGGCAAGCCACGCTATCTGAGCATGATGTCGGGTCTGGAAGAAGGCTGCGATGCCGTGTGTCTGATCGGCTATCACTCGCGCGCGCAAGGGCGCGGCATTCTGGCGCACACCATCAGCAGCTTCGCGTTCGCGCGAATCTGGGTCAACGATAGAGAGCTGGGCGAGGCCGGCCTGTACGGTGCGCTGGCAGGTGAGCACGGCGTGCCCGTCATCATGGCCAGCGGCGACGATGTGTTCATCGACGAGCATCGCCCCTTGTTTCCCCAGGTGCAGTGGGTGCAGACCAAGGTGGCACACGGCCAGGGCAGCGGCGTGTCGTTGTCACCCAAGGCATCGTGCGCCGCCATTGAGGACAGCGCGCAGCAAGCCGTCAGCGCATTGACGAAACGCGACGCCTGCGTCACCGAACCGCTTGGGGCCCAGGCACACGCGGCCCTCTTTCGCATCGAGGCGCCGATGCGCTGCCGCATCCAGACGCAAGGCAGCGCATTCGCCGACCTGTTCTGCATGTGGCCCGCGCTTGAAAGGATAGATGGGGTGACGGTGCAGTTTCATGCGGCGTCGATGGGCGACGCCATCCGCATGATCAACTGCCTCTCGGCCATGTCAGCGTCTTTGCGCTGACCGGATAAGCGCTACTTCTTGATCTCGGTGACGATGTACTTGTCGTTGTCACGCGTGGCGGTGAAGTTGACCTTGTCGCCGGGTTTGATCGTGCTGAGCAGACCGGGGTCGGCCTGATACACCAGCGTCATGGCGGGCAAATCCAGCCCGGAGATCGCGCCGTGCTTGATGGTGACCCGGCCTGCCGACGCATCGACACGTCGAACTTCGCCCGACGCGCTTGCGCTTTGGGCAGCACTGGCGGGCAAGGCGGCACCTGCAATAACGGCGCCTGCCGCGATTGCACAAAGTAGTTTCCTGCGTAGATAGGCCATGGTGCGTACCTCCTTAAAGATGCTGCTGATAGGATAGCGTTATTAATCGACTCTTGCAGGACACCGATGGGATACCGACTTTCAAGCATCGCCACACGCACAGGCGACGATGGCACCACCGGACTGGGCGATGGTTCACGTTTGCCCAAGGATGATCCACGCGTGGCCGCCATGGGTGATGTGGACGAACTGAACAGCACGATCGGGCTATTGCGCGCGCAGATTTCGGCCGATGCAGCTAGTGCAACACACTCGAGCAATGTTGATGCGGACATGACATCGATTGAAACCGGTGCAGCGTCACCCACCACCGCGAGGGATGCGAATGCAGGGTGCGCCGACATCGACGCCGATCTCTCGACGATTCAGCATGACCTGTTCGATATGGGTGCCGAGCTGTGCATACCGGGTCACACCGCCATGAAAGCGGAGCAGGTCGCGCATCTGGACGACCGGCTGGCGCACTACAACGCCGACCTGCCCGCGCTGCGCGAATTCATCCTGCCCGGTGGCACACGCAGCGCGTCGCTGGCCCACATGGCCCGCACCGCGTGTCGAAGAGCCGAGCGCAGCGTCATTACGCTAGGGCGGCACAGTGACGTACAGGCGCCTGTGCGCCTGTATCTGAACCGTCTGTCCGATCTGATGTTCGTGTTGTCGCGGGTGCTTAACCGTCGCAGTGGCTCGGGCGATGTGTATTGGCAAAGTCCGAATGCTCGTGCGACGGATACGCCGCGCCAGGATTGACCCAGCAGCATCCACGACACGCTTTGCCGTCCGAAAGCTCGGAAACAGGCGGCGTGCGTGGTGATGGCAGCGACACACCAGGAAAACGGTGCGCCCGCCTGCCGGGGCGCCGCCCTGACAGGCGTCAGTTGTAGCCGGCCTTGTGGGCCTGCTCGTCGGCGTGATAGGAGGAGCGCACCATGGCGCCCACTGCCGCGTGGCTGAAGCCCATGTCATAGGCCGCACGTTCGTAAATCGCAAACTGATCGGGATGCACGTAACGCAGCACGGGCAGGTGATGCTCGGAAGGCTGCAGATACTGGCCGATGGTCAGCATGTCGACATTGTGCTCGCGCATGTCACGCATGACCTGGATGACTTCCTCGTCGGTTTCGCCCAGGCCGACCATGATGCCCGACTTGGTGGCCACCTCGGGATGCAGCGCCTTGAAATCGGCCAGCAGCTTGAGCGAATGTTTGTAATCCGAGCCTGGACGCGCCTGCTTGTACAAGCGCGGCGTGGTTTCCAGGTTGTGATTCATCACATCTGGCGGGCAGGTGGTGAGAATATCGAGCGCACGGTCCAGGCGACCGCGGAAATCGGGCACCAGCACTTCGATGCGCGTGGACGGCGAAAGCTCACGCACGCGACGAATGCACTCGACGAAGTGCGCTGCCCCGCCATCGCGCAGATCGTCGCGATCGACCGAGGTGATCACCACATACGACAGTTTCAGCGCGGCAATGGTGCGGGCCAGGTTTTCGGGCTCGGCGGCATCGAGCGGATCGGGGCGACCATGACCGACGTCGCAAAACGGGCAACGGCGGGTGCACTTGTCACCCATGATCATGAACGTTGCCGTTCCCTTGCCGAAGCACTCGCCGATGTTCGGACAGGAGGCCTCTTCGCAGACGGTGTGCAGGTTGTGCTCGCGCAGGATGCGCTTGATGTCGTAGAAGCGCGAACCCGGGGTGGCCGCGCGCACACGAATCCACTCCGGTTTGCGCAGTCGTTCGACCGGTATCACCTTGATGGGGATGCGCGCCGTCTTGGCCTGGGCTTTTTGCTTCTGCGTCGCATCGTAGGCCACCGGCACCGCCTGCATCTGGGCGGATGCCTCGGCGGCTGCCGGGCCAGCCGGGGCCGATGCGGCAAGAACGGAAGTGTCTTTGGACGTGGACATAGGCACCTGAAAACTGCGGCATGCGCGCATGCGCCGCCTGGGAAAAGAGGAACCGGTACACACGACCGGTCATCGGTATTTTACGCGTTCGGGCTTTCTGGGTACACCAAGGCCAGATCCGGGTCACCTGTCTCCAGGAGCATCTTGCGCGCTTCGCGCATGAATGCCGGGGTGGCGGTGGCCGGCACGCGGGCAAACCATTCGAAGGCTTCTTGCGTATGCCCGCGCACATGAAGCAGACGGGCATAGTGGAACATGCCCCGAAAATCACCGCCTTCGGCGGCACGCTGATAGCACTCGAAGGCCTGATCGACGTCCTGGGCCACGATTTCACCATCTTCGTGAAACCGCCCCACCACACCGATGGACTTGATGTGTCCCATGTCCGCAGCCTGGCGATACAGGGCATAGGCACGGGCCAAGTCCTTTTGTACGCCGCCACGACCGGCGGCGAATTGATGGGCGTAGTTGTACAGCCCCCAATCCAGGCCGCGCTCTGCCGCTATGCGAAACCAGTAGGCGGCCACCACGCTGTCTGCGGGGGTGCCCCAGCCGTTTTCGTAGCACCGCCCCACCATGTTGATGGACATCAGGTGATCGGCCTGGGCGGCGCGTTTGAACCACTGCAGTGCCTCGACCTGATCGAGCGCCACGCCAGTGCCATCGAGCAGCATCTGCCCATAGATGGCCTGGGCCTCGAGCAGACCGGCCTTCGCGGCCGCCCGCATCCACGGCGCGAGCGCCTGCGGGGGACCGGCCATCAAGCGGGCGAGTTCTTCGGGCGTGGTACGCGCCACGTCCTGGGCAGTCAGTTCAGGCATAGGATAGGTCAGGCAGGATGTGCAGCATTGATGGAGGGGTGATTATCGCCGCAGGCGGCAGGTGATGCGCCCTGGTTCGCCCGGGCGAGATCAAGTCGCGCAAGAATGTGGGCGGCCAGCACGTCACCGGCATGGACCAGATCGACCGGCGTGGCGCGACACGAGGCCACATCGGTCGTGCGCATATCGGCCATGCCACAGGGATTGATGCCGGAAAACGGGGCCAGATCCATGTCGACGTTCAGCGCCACCCCGTGATAGGTGCATCCATTGCGTATCTTCACGCCCAGCGCGGCGATCTTGGACGGCATGCCGTCATCGTGCATCACGTATACGCCAGGTGCGCCCGGCACGCGACAGGGTTGCGATACGCCAAGCTCGACGAGCGTGGCGATGGCGGCTTCTTCGAGCAGATGCACGTACGCTTTGACGAACAGCCCGGCGCGGCGCAAATCAATCAGGGCATAGGCAATCACCTGACCCGGCCCATGATAGGTGACCTGCCCACCCCTGTCGGTCTGCACGACCTCGATCGAACCGGCATCGAGAATGTGCTGGGGCTTTCCGGCCTGCCCCAACGTGTAGACCGGCGGATGTTCACACAGCCAGACCTCATCGACGGTGGCGCTGGTGCGAGCGGCCGTGAAGGCCTGCATGGCAGCCCACACCTCGCCATAGGGGGCGGGCCGGGGCAGCCACGTCACAATGCCTGCGGCCATGTCGATCAGAGGACGACCGACACCAGCGGATGACCGTGCAAGGCCTTGTAGAGCGCGTCAAGTTGCTCGCGCGAAGTCGCCGTGACGGTAAAGGTCAGCCCGATGTAGTTGCCGCCCTTGCTGGGTCGCATTTCTACAGTGGCCGCGTCGAACGCAGGGTCGTGACCGAGCACGATTTCCGTCAACGCCTGCGCGAGCTCAGGATGCTGGCGACCCATGACCTTGATGGGAAACTGACTGGGGTACTCGATCAGCGATTGTTCCGGGGGGATGTCTGCAGGCGTATTCATCAATTCATCCTGGGTGCACAAGGCACCCTGTCATCACGTCAAAGCGGCGATACGTGCATCGTAACCGGCGCGCAGTGCCGAATATACGGGGCCGGGCTTACCCGATCCCACCGGTTTGTCATCCAGGCGCACGATCGGAACGATCTCCTTGGAGGCCGATGTGATCATCAGCTCGTCCGCCTCGGCGACCTCTTGCCTGCTGATGGCGCGCATCTCGACCTTGATGCCGAGCTCCTGCGCCAGCGTCAGCAGGAAACTGTAGCGGATACCTTCCAATATGAGGTTATTGCGCGGGGGTGCAAGCAGCACACCGTCTTTCACGACCCACACATTGGTGGACGACCCTTCGGTGAGCTGGCCGCCACGAAACTGAATCGCCTCGAACACGCCCGCATCCACGGCCTGTTGCTTGGCCAGCACGTTGCCCAGCAGCGAGACCGACTTGATCTCGCAGTGCAGCCAGCGCTCGTCGTCGATGCAGATCGCACTCAGGCCCTGCTCGCGCTGCGCCTTGCCCGGCGGAGCGAAGGCGCTTGCCATGGCGAACACCGTCGGGGTGACCGGCTCGGTGGGGAAGGCGTGGTCGCGGCGCGCCACGCCACGGGTGACCTGGATGTAGATCAGGCAGGTCTTGACCGGCGAACGCGCGATGAGCTCGGCCACCAGCGCCTCCCACTGCTCGGTCGAATGCGGTGCCGCAATGCGCAACGCCGCCAGACTGCGCCCCAGACGAGCCAGATGTTCGGCCATGCGGAAAGGGCGTGCCTCGTACACGGGCACGACTTCGTAGACGCCGTCACCGAAAATGAAGCCCCGGTCCAGTACCGACACCTTGGCGTCGGCCAGGCGAGTGAACTCGCCGTTCAGATAGACCTGATTATCTGCGTCCATGGAATCGATCATGATTATTGAATCCAGCGTTTAACAGTGTCGACCATGCGACCGAAGAAACCTGCGCGTTCGACCGAGGCTTGCACCACGAGCGGCTCGACACGCAAAACCTTGTCATCCAGCGTCAGTTGCAGCGTGCCCACGCTGCGGCCCTTCTCCAGTGGCGCGACCAGCGGATCGTTGCGCTGTGCAACCGGTTTCACATCGGCCGCACGGCCACGGGGCACCGAGATCCAGACCGGGTTGGGGGGACCGAGCTTGACGACCTCGGTCTTGCCTTCCCACACGCGGGCGTCGATGGCGGGCTGATTCTGATCGAAGAGCTTGACGGTGTCGAAGTTCTGGAAGCTCCAGTTCAGCAGTTTCAGACTTTCTTCTGCACGGGTGGCCTCGCTGTCGGTGCCCACGACCACGGTGAGGATGCGGCGATCGCCCCGCTTGGCGGTGGCCACCAGGCAATAACCCGCAGCATCGGTGTGGCCGGTTTTCATGCCATCCACGCTGGGATCGGCAAACAACAGGCGATTGCGGTTGGGCTGGGTGATCTTGTTGTACGTATATTCTTTCTGGCTGTAATAGTGAAAGAACTGCGGATGATCGGTGATGAGGTGCGCCGACAGCGTCGCCAGGTCACGTACCGAGGTCATGTGCTGGGGGTTGGGCAGCCCTGTGGAATTCAGGAACCGCGAGTTCTTCATGCCCAGTCGCTCGGCTTCCTGATTCATGATGGTGGCAAATGCCGCTTCGCTGCCGCCGACGGCTTCGGCCAGCGCGACCGAGGCGTCATTGCCCGACTGCACGATCATGCCCTGATTCAGCTCGTCGACCGTGACAGGCTTGCGCGGCTCGATGAACATGCGCGAACCACCCGTGCGCCAGGCTGTCTCGGAGACCGGAACCTGTTGCTCCAGGGTCAGACGCTTTTCTTCAAGCGCATTGAACACCACGTACGCCGTCATGATCTTGGTCAGCGAGGCGGGTTCGACCTTGGTGTCCGGGGCCGACGAGGCCAGCACCTGGCCGCTGTTCACATCGACAGAAATCCAGGCGCGAGCGGCAATCGCCGGTACCGGAATAGTGGACAGGTCACTGACTTGCACAATATTGCGAGCATCGGTGGCAGGCACTTGCGATGTGGGCGCGCCAGGCTGCGTCGCAGCAGGGGCAGGCGCCACCGGGGCGGCCGGTGCCGCGGCGGGTTGCTGCGCCATGACGGCGGGCGGTGCGGCCAGCATCGTGCAGGCCAGCATGGCAGCCAGGCTGCGGCGAACGTAGGACAAGGGAGGCGACGCGGAGAAAAACAAGGAGGTCATCGGCTGGCTTCAATCAAAAAACAGGGTGCGGCAAAGGGCGCGCATTCAGGATTATAGGCAGGGTGTCGGACTGTGTTGCGCCGACAACGTTCCCCGGGCCCAATATTTGCATTCCATCATGCTAAGTTACACTCCCCCTTCCCTGCACAGACTCGGGCGTCGTCCGCTGCTGCACCCCCGCTAGAGGCGCCAGGACGGCAACGGTTTCATGAATGGCTCTTACAATTTCTGGACAGTCGCACTGTCGCTTGCGGTTGCGGTCCTCGCCGCCTACACCGCACTAAGCCTCGCATCGCGCATCACGGCAGCCACGGGACGGGTGGCGCGGGGCGCCTGGCTGGCGGCCGGGGCCATCGCGATGGGCGTGGGCATCTGGTCCATGCACTTCATCGGCATGCTGGCCTTCGCCCTGCCGATTCCGACCGGCTATGCGCTGCTGCCCACACTGTTGTCACTGTGTATTGCCATTCTGGCGTCATTCCTGGCGCTCTACCTGGCAAGCCGCCAAACCCTCCGATGGGAGGTGCGTGTGGCTGGCGGCATCACCATGGGCGCGGGCATCGCGTGCATGCACTACATCGGCATGGCCGCCATGCAGATGTCACCCGTCATCACCTACGATCCGCTGTGGTTCAGCACATCTATCGTCATCGCGATCGGGGCCAGCATCCTGGCACTGATGGTGTTCAATGCCCTGTCGATCGAAACGCAAAGCAGTCTGCTGGCCAAACGGCTCGGTGCCTCAGTCATCCTGGCTATCGGCATCACCGGCATGCATTACAGCGGCATGGCTGCCGCAGGTTTCGCCGACAACGCCATCTGCATGGCAACGGGCGACGTCGGCACGGAAACGCTCACCTGGCTGGTGGCGATCACCACGCTCACCATTTTGCTGATCACGCTGCTGGTGGCCAGCCTCGAAGGCCGCCACCATCGGTCCCAGCGCATGCTGACCGGGTCGCTGAACAAATTGAACCTGGCCCTGCTGCGCATGGCGACCCATGATGAACTGACCAATCTGCCCAATCGTGCCTCGCTGGTGGAGACGCTCGCGCATACGATCAACCGCGCGCAGAAACGCAGTGGCGGATTAGCGGTTCTGTTCATGGACCTTGATGGGTTCAAGTCCATCAATGATTCGCTGGGTCACACAATTGGTGACGGCATGCTCCGCGCATTTGCTGATCGACTACGGCAAGTTGCGGGTCCGCATGATTTCATTGCGCGACTAGGTGGAGACGAATTCGTCGTCATCGTCGACCGTGACAATGCCGAGGAGGCGACCAAACTGTGCGTGGCCATCACACGCGCCATGGGAAGCGACCTGGTTGCAGGCACCACGTCGCTGCGCGTCACGCCCAGCATCGGCGTGGCCCTATATCCCCAGGACGGGGAAACCGTCGATGCGCTGCTCAAACATGCCGATATCGCCATGTATGGCGCCAAGGAGGACGGTCGCAACACGTTCCGTTTCTATGAATCGAGCATGGGCGCGAAGGCCACGCGCATGCTGCTCATCCAGAAGGGTCTGCAGGAGGCACTCGCCAATGATCGCTTTACCCTGCACTTTCAGCCCAAGTTCACCGGTGGCAACCAGGCGATGACAGGCGCCGAAGCGCTGCTGCGCTGGACGCACCCCGAACTGGGCCCTATGACGCCCAGCGAATTCATCCCTGTGGCCGAGCGTTCCGGCCAGATCATTGCCATCGGAAACTGGGTACTGAGCGAGGTGTGTCGCTACCTGCGCATGTGGGATGCGCAGGGCAAGACAGAGGTCAAGATGGCGGTGAATTTATCACCCCAACAGTTGCGCCAGCCCGACGTCGCACAAAAGCTGCATGCCATCGTCAAACGCGCCGGCGTCGCACCGTCTCGCATCATGTTCGAGATCACCGAGACCGTGGCCATGCAGGACGCCGCGCTGACGTCCCAGATCCTTGCGGCCTTTCACGCGAGCGGATTCGAGGTCGCCATCGACGATTTCGGTACCGGTTACTCCAGCCTCGCCTATTTGCAACAGTTCCGGGTCAAGCAACTGAAGATCGACCGTTTTTTCACCAACGGCCTGGACACCCACGGTCAGGAGGGTCGCGCCATCGTCGGTGCCATCGTGGCGCTGGCGCACTCGCTGAACATGGAAGTGGTGGCAGAGGGCGTGGAAACGGGCTCGCAACTGGCATTGTTACGCAGCATGAATTGCGACCAGGTGCAGGGCTTCTGGCTGGAAAAACCCATGAACGCCGAAACATTCGAGACGTTTCTGAGCGATCGCAACACCAGCCCCCCGACGTCAGGGGGCAGCAGCGCCAACCCCTTTCTGATTACGCCGGGAGCACCGCCTGCACTCGCTGGGTAACCAGCGCTTTCAGTTCGATGAGCTTGCCATGGAAAAAATGGCTGGCCCCTTCCATCGTGACGAGTTCGAGACCCTCGCTCTCGGCCCAGGTCTGCGCTTCGGAAAGGGGCACGACCTCGTCCTGCTCGCCGTGAATGAGCAAGGTGTCGGTCGGCAGAGCAATCTCACGGAACAGGAATCGCTTGACGGCCGGTCCGGCAAGAATCACCGCCGACGGCATGACGCCACCCGCATCTGAGAGCGCTGCATGCAACTGCGCAGCGACAGCCGTGCCGAAGGAAAACCCGGCCAGTATCCAGGGCGCATTGGCCAGGTCAGGAAACTGCTCACGCCACTGGCTCACCAGCGCCTGCATGTCTGCGGTTTCGCCACGGGCGTGATCAAACGTGCCACCTGATGCACCCACC
>JBAZPE010000015.1:0-12284 GCA_041648375.1 Burkholderiaceae bacterium
CATCTCGTCGAACGTGGCGATGTAGCGTGGATCCTGACGCGGCCAGGGGTTGTTATGGCGTGCGATCGCCCGTGATGCCAGCGCCTGCGGCTCGGTGCGATTCTGCTGAATGGCGGTGGCCAGTTCACGGGTGTATTCCGTGACCTGTGCCGCCGGGAAGTTTGCCGTGCGCACGATATCCAGCACGGTGCTCACCGTTTCGGGCAGATTTTTTTCTGTCGTGGAAATGTGGATATTCAACTGCCCTGCACGGCTGTCGACATCGACGCTCGCGTTGAGCGCCTGGAACTTGTCCTGAATCTGCTGGCGCGTCATGGTGGGCGTGCCGCGCAGCACCAGCTCACCCAGCGCATCTGCGGCGCTGCCTTGTCCTTGCAGATTCTTTTCGTCACCCGTCTGGATTTCCAGCGTGGCTGTGGTTCGATTGCCGCGTGTGGGTTTGTTCAGCAGGGCGAGCTCGACGCGTCCATTGGGCAGGTCGAGCGTGGACCTTGACGTGCGTGCGTCGATGTTGGCTGCCGACGTGTCGAACGACTCGGCCGCCGTGAATTCGCCATCGCCCTTGTAGTCCTTGAACAGGGCATCAAAGTCGACGGCCTTGAAAGCGGGTGCGCGCACCGGCTTGTCGGTGGGTATGTACATGCCGGAGGTGCGGTTGCTGCGCAGCAGATAGCGTTCCGCCGCTTGTTGCACCGACGCAAGGGTTGCCTTGCGCACCTGATCACGCTCCAGGAAAAGCAGGCGCCAGTCACCCGAGGCGATGGCTTCCGAAAGCTGGATGCCTACGGTCTCCGGATCGCTGTAAGCGCGGTCCCAGGCATTGAGCAGGGCGTCCTTGGCACGTTTCAGTTCTTCTTCAGTGAATGGATGATCCTTGATGGATTCCAGCGTGTCGGTCATGACCTTCATGCTCGCTTCCTGGTTCATCGATGCCTCGAGTTCGGCGCCGAACAGGGCCAGGCCAGGTTCGAATTGCGTCATCGGGAAGCCGAACACGGATGTCGCCAGATCCTTGGCAACGAGCGCCTTATACAGTCGTCCCGAAGGCGTGTCGCCCAGAATCTGGGTGGCAATGTCGAAGGGCACCTGGTCAGGATCGCCAGCCCGCGGAATGTGATAGACGGCGCCGATCAACGGCGTGCCGCCATGGCGGCGCAAGGTGACCGCGCGCTCGCCGTCCTGAACCGGTTCGACGGTATAGAGGCGCGGCAGCGTGCGTTCCGGCTTGGGAATGGCGCTGAAATCGCGATTGATGATGGCCAGCGTTTTCTCTGGATCGAATGCACCGGAGACGACCAGCACGGCATTGTCAGGCTGGTAATACAGTCGGTAGAAGGCACGCAGCTGCTCGATGTCGACGTTTTCCACGTCGCTGCGTGCGCCGATGGTGCTTTTGCCGTAGTTGTGCCATTCGTAGGCGGTCGCCCCCATCTTCTGCATGAGGATACGGAACGGGCTGTTTTCGCCCCGGTCCATCTCGTTGCGCACCACCGTCATTTCGGAATCCAGATCGGCCTTATCGATCAAGGAATTGACCATGGCGTCGGCCTGCCACCCCAAATACCAGGCAAGTGTTTCCTCGTTGGCGCTGAAACTTGCGTAGTAGTTCGTGCGGTCATCCGAGGTGGAACCATTGGCACTCAATCCGCGCCGCGAAAATTCGCCCAGCGCATTGCGAATGTTCTTGGTGCCTTTGAACAGCATGTGTTCAAGCAGATGAGCCATGCCCGTCTCACCATAATTTTCATGGCGCGACCCCACCAGATAGGTCATGTTCACCGTGGTGGTGGGTTTGCTCGCGTCGGGGGCCAGCAGCACACGCAAGCCATTGGCCAGGCGATATTCGGTAATGCCTTCGATGCTGACGACACGCTCGGGCGTTGTGAGGGAGGGGGCAGTGGCGGGCGCAGGATCGGCCGCATAGGCTAGCGGTGCAGCGATGAACGTCGCCTGGAAGGCAAGCACCGCTGGAACGATGAGGCGGAGGAGGGTGCGCTTGCGCAGCCCTTTTTGGTCGTCATGCATAAGATGGCATTCCTGAAGAACAGCGATAGTGGCTGGAAGTGTAAACGTAGGCCGTGCCCACGCAACGCCACAAAACCCGAACTGAAAAGAACCGATGCTATCGGACGTGCGTTTCGTGCAAGGGTTCCCGCATCCCCTACGGCACGTGGCAGCGTCCGTGCGGTCTGTAGCCGGCTCCCGGCGTCTGATGCCTCATTGACCGGCAATGTGTACCCAGATACGGCCAAATGTAAACGACCCGTGGCAGGCGAATCAAACTGAAACATTTCCGAGTCGACATCAGATTTGAGGGGGGTAGAGTGGGAAGTCCCGCTGACCGGAAGGAGGAACCATGTTGCATGATGTTGTCACGCGCGCGCTTTCCCGATTGCAAAGCGATTCGACTGCCGCTGTGCAGGTGCCGAGCCGTTTTCGTTACGCCTACGCCAGTGAGGACGGTCACTACGTTGCCATCGTCTCCCACGATCTGACGACCTACGTCGTTGATCTCAAGCAAGATCGATTCTGCAAGGAGTCGGCAGGAACCCCTTGCGGGTTCACGGGCCATGTTCTGGAAATGGAGGCCGATGGCAGGACGATGCGCCAGGCGGCCTATGTCGAGCAATTCGATCTGGATCTGGATCGCGACGAGCTGGACTGGCGACGCTGCGCCCGGGTGAGCTGAGGCTGCGGCCAACCGGCCGCAGGCTTCGATTTATTTCGCCAGATGTCGCATGGCCTGTTCAAGGCCGCCGACGGTGACCGGATACATGCGATTGCCCATGATGTCGCGAATCAGCGAAATCGACTGGCGATAGGTCCAGGCGGCGCTGGGCTCGGGGTTGAGCCACACCGATTTGGGCCAGGTTTCGAGAATGCGCGTCATCCATTGCGCACCGGTCTCTTTGTTGTAGTGCTCGACCGATCCGCCAGGCTGCAGGATTTCATACGGGCTCATGGTGGCATCGCCCACCACAATCAATCGCCAGTCGGCGTTGTACTTGCGCAGAATGTCCCAGGTATCAGTGCGTTCACTCTGACGACGTCGGTTGGTGCGCCATAGTGAGTCGTACGGACAATTGTGGAAGTAGTACACCTCCAGATTGCGAAACTCGCTGCGCGCGGCCGAGAACAGTTCTTCCACCCGGGAGATGTGATCGTCCATGCTGCCACCCACATCCAGCAGCATCAGAACTTTGACTGCATTGCGACGCTCGGGGATCATTTTCAGATCCAGATGCCCGGCGTTGCGAGCCGTTCCCCGGATCGTGCCCGGCAGATCGAGCTCGAGTTCGGCACTATCCCGGGCGAACCTGCGCAGTCGTCGCAGGGCAACCTTGAAATTTCGCGTGCCCAGTTCGACCTGATCGTCGTAGTCGCGGAACTCGCGCATGTCCCATACTTTCAGGGCTGTGCGATTCCCGCCGGATTTACCCCCGATGCGCACGCCCTGAGGGTGATAGCCACTGTTGCCAAATGGCGAGGTGCCACCAGTGCCTATCCACTTGTTGCCTCCGGCATGCCGACCTTCCTGTTCTTGCAGGCGCTCCTTCAGCATCTGCATCAGCTCATCCCAGCCGTGTTTCGCAAGCGCTGCCTTCTCTTCAGCAGTGAAGGTGCGTTGCACGGCATTGAGCAACCATTCCAGCGGAATGTCCTTGCCCATGGGGATGTTGGCCTGAACCTTCTTGTAGTAAGAGGCGAACGCTTGATCGAAGCGGTCATACAGCGTCTCGTCCTTCACCAACGCCGTGCGGGCGAGATGATAAAAGGCCTCGACATCTGGCGCACCCAGGCCATGGCGCAAGGCATCGACCAGCGTCAGGTATTCCTTCACCGACACCGGCAGGCGATGGCTGCGCAGGTGGTAGAAAAAATCAATCAGCATGGCGTTTCAACTGATCGAACAAATGGCGCTGCACGTTGGGCCATTCGAATGCCGTCATGCTGTACATAAACGTATCGCGTACGGTGCCATCGCGGCGCAGGGCATGATGGCGGATCACGCCATCAAGCTTGGCGCCCAGCCGCGCAATGGCGCGCTGTGAGGCATAGTTGTAGTTATCCGTGCGCCAGCCCACCACGCGCGCTTGCAGCGTGTCGAAAGCATGGGTCAGCAACAACAGCTTGCTGGCGGTGTTGACGTGGGTGCGCTGGCTGGATTTTGAATACCAGGTATAGCCGATCTCCAGCCTTGATACGCCGGCCACGATGTCGTGATAGCGCGAGGTTCCCACGACTTGATTTCGGTGCGTGTCGATGACGACGAACGGCAGCATGTGGCCGTCGCGCTGCCCTTGCAACGCCGTGTCGATGTAGGCGGCCACATCTTTCGGTTCGGGCGCCGAGGTCACACGCAAATTCCAAAGGTCGCCATCACTGACTGCAGCACGCAGGCCGTCGGCATGTGCGGCCGTCATGCTTTCCAGGCGAACGCCATGACCCTCCAGCGTAATGGGGGCGGGGGCGTGTTTGAAGCCCGCAGGGCTCACAGGGGGCAGACTCATATCACCTCAACGACGTTGACCGGCGCGTGTCATGGCAGACAGGCGCTCGAGCAGTTGAATATCCTGTTCATTCTTGAGCAGTGCGCCTGCCAGAACCGGTACGCCCTCGCTGGTGCCCGAGTCGAGCTGTGCCGCGTCGATATCTTCAGCGAGCAACAGACGCAGCCAGTCCAGCAACTCCGAGGTTGACGGTTTTTTCTTCAGGCCAGGTGCATCACGCAGGGCGAAGAAGGCATCTAACGCGGCGCGCAGCACGTCGGCTTTAAGGTCCGGGTAGTGCACGCTGACGATATCGCGCATGGTGTCGCGATCCGGGAAGCGGATGTAGTGAAAGAAGCAGCGGCGCAAGAACGCATCCGGCAGATCTTTTTCGTTGTTGGAGGTGATGATCACCAATGGGCGATGGATGGCTGACACCGTTTCTCGGGTTTCGTAGACGTGAAACTCCATGCGGTCGAGTTCGCGCAGCAGGTCATTCGGGAATTCAATGTCGGCCTTGTCGATCTCATCGATCAGCAGCACCACGGGTTCGGGGGCCTGAAACGCTTCCCAAAGCACACCACGCAGGATGTAGTTGCGAATATCACGAACCTTTTCGTCGCCCAGCTGCGAATCACGCAGCCGCGACACGGCGTCATATTCGTACAGGCCCTGATGTGCCTTGGTCGTGGATTTGATGTGCCATTGAACCAGAGGGCGGCCCAGTGCATCGGCAACCTCTTCAGCGAGCATGGTCTTGCCCGTGCCGGGTTCACCCTTGATGAGCAGCGGGCGCTGCAGGGTCAGGGCAGCGTTGACTGCCAGTTTGAGGTCGTCGGTTGCGACATAACGCTCTGTGCCTGAAAACTTGGGTGATGCCTGGGACGAACTGGAAGACTGTGTCATCTGTACTCGCTTTTATTATTCGATCGCGGGATCAGGTCCCATTATCTCGGTTGCCTTGAACAATTATCGTACAATCCGCTTGTTTTGCGGCCGGGCCGGTCCCGGGGTCGATTTCAGCCAGATCGAGAGCCATTTCATGAAGGTATTAAATACTTTGAAGCGCTCGCTGTACTTGCTTGCCGTCGTCGCACCCTGTGCGATCGTTGGTCCGGCCCGTGCAGCAGATGCGCCGCCGGTGGCTGATGTTCAAGCCGCCAGAGACAAAATTTCCATGTGCATCGGTTGCCATGGGATCAAAGGATACAAGGCGTCCTTTCCCGAGGTTTATCACGTCCCGAAGATTGCTGGCCAGAACGCCAAATATATCGAGGCCGCGCTCAACGAGTATCGAAAGGGCTCCCGCAGTCATCCGACCATGGATGCGATTGCCGGAAGTCTGTCGGATCAGGATATTGTTGATCTGGCCGCTTACTACGCCAATCTCAAATAATCCGGGGCCGACATGAATCGTCAATCCTTTGCCGTTGTGGCCCTGTCACTCACGTTTGTCGCATCGGGGGCGCACGCCGCCGATCTGGCTGCCGGGCGGGCCATTTTCGAGAAACTGAACTGCGCGTCCTGTCATGGCGCAGACGCGAAGACCTCGGTCGATCCTGCTTACCCCATCCTGGCAGGCCAGCACGCCGATTATCTGGCGCACGCGCTCAAGGCCTATCAGCGCGGTGCCGCCGGTGCCACGGTCGCCAATTCCCGTAAAAACCCGATCATGGGTGCTTTTGCCGTGCAATTGTCGTCAAAAGACATCCAGGACGTCTCCGCCTGGCTCTCCAGCCTACCCAGCGACCTCGCCGTTCGCCAATAAGGTGAATGTCCCCAAGGCGGGACAGCCCCCTCGGGGGGCAGCCTTTCCGCAAAGCTGACTGGCGTGGGGCCCACGTCCCGCCGCCGGGCCGCCCCAAGGCGGGACAGCCCCCACCTTGGGCCGCCTGTCCGCAAAGCTGACTGGCGTGGGGGCCCATGTCCCGCCGCCGGGCCGCCCCAAGGCGGGACAGCCCCCTCGGGGGGCAGCCCGTCCGCGTAGCGGACTGGCGTGGGAGCCCACATTCACCGTCGGGCGACCCGTCTTCTTATCAAGTCGATGTACGTGTCGCTATCGAGCGGGGTGCCCAATCGCTGGGCCTCCCAGACCACTTGGCCCAGGCACTCCATCAGTTCATGCGCCGCCTCGTGCGCATTGCTGCGCCCGACAAGTTGCTGATAGGCCGCGCGAATGCCTGGCGGATGATCGATGGACAGTTGTTCTGCGATCGCCAGATGCATGGACAGATGCAGAAAAGGATTGGTCTGGCCTTCTTCGACGGTGTATTGGCCGTTGCGCGATTCAGGATCCTCGAGCACGCCGTGATATTCGGGATGTTCAATGATCCAGTCCAGCGCCATGGATTCCAGCGGCGTGAGGACCTCGAGCGCCTTGTGTTTGCGCCAGGTGTCGATGAAAAAGTCACGGACCTGTTCGCGGGAAGGGTTATACATGCGGCAAACCACCGATTCTCGGAAAAGCAATAAACGTCGAGTTTACGCTTGGATATAGAATTGGAGCCTATCAGGCACTCAAGCGGTGGCGATCGGCCTACTGCGCAGAACAACATTCGGAGCACCGGAGCACCCATGGCTTTCCAACATATCACCATCCCTTCTGAAGGTCAGAAGATCACCGTCAATCCGGACTTTTCACTGAACGTACCGGATCAGGTCATCATTCCCTATATCGAGGGCGATGGGATTGGCGCCGACATTACCCCGGTCATGCGTACGGTCGTCGACGCAGCGATCGAAAAGGCTTACGGCAATGCCCGGCGAATTCACTGGATGCAAGTGTATGCGGGTGAGAAAGCGACGCAGGTGTACGGTCTTGACGTCTGGCTGCCCCAGGAAACGCTGGATGTGGTGAAGGACTACGTGGTGTCCATCAAGGGCCCCCTGACCACGCCGGTAGGTGGTGGCATCCGGTCGCTCAACGTCGCCCTGCGGCAGCAACTCGACCTGTACGTGGCGCTGCGTCCGGTGCGCTATTTCAAAGGCGTTCCCGCGCCCGTTCGCTCGCCCGAGAAAACCGACATGGTGATTTTCCGTGAGAACTCGGAAGATATTTACGCCGGAATCGAATATCAGGCGGGTTCGCCCGAGGCGCGCGAGCTGATCGATTACCTGCAGACCAAGCTGGGCGCCAAGAAAATCAGGTTTCCGGAAACCTCTTCGATCGGGATCAAACCTGTCTCCATCGAGGGCACCAAGCGTCTGGTGCGCAAGGCGGTTCAGTATGTGATCGACCATGACAGAACATCGTTGACCCTGGTGCACAAGGGCAACATCATGAAGTTCACCGAAGGTGGCTTTCGCGATTGGGCCTACGAAGTGTTGGCGCAGGAGTTCGATGCTCAATTGATCGATGGTGGACCCTGGATGAAGTTCAAAAATCCTCGCACGGGTCGCTCGGTCATCGTCAAGGACGTCATCACCGATGTGTTCCTGCAACAGATTCTCTCCCGTCCCGCCGATTACGATGTGGTGGCCACGCTGAACCTGAGCGGTGACTACCTTTCTGCCGCGTCGGCCGCCCTGGTGGGCGGGATCGGCATCTCGCCAGGGGCGAACCTGTCTGATTCCATCGCCATGTTCGAGGCGACGCACGGCACGGCCCCCAAGTACGCGGGCAAGGATTACGTCAATCCGGGCTCGCTCATCCTGTCGGCCGAGATGATGTTGCGCCATATGGGTTGGACTGAGGCTGCCGATCTGATTCTGACGAGCATGGAGAAGTCGATTCTGTCCAAGCACGTGACGTATGACTTCGCTCGCCTGTTGACAGGGGCGACACAGGTGTCCTGCTCGGGCTTCGGCAAGGTCCTGATTGAGAACATGCCTGCGGGTGCCGCAACGGCGTAACTGAGTCGATGTGGCACTGCACCAACCCTCCCGCCTTTGGGCCGGAGGGTTTTTTCATATTTGGCACCATCGCAATCGAGCTGCCTTCAATGCCTCTGCCGGCACCTGAATGGAATGGCGGTGTGCCTCCGCGCAACACCGCAGGCATCTGCGCAAAATAAGCTGTCTTTAAAACGCCACATTTCTACGATTGGACAGGTAACTGAATACTAATGCCCGATTGGTATTTGTGCGCTGCACACTAGGGAGGGCGATTAGAAATATGAATGCTACAGAATCAATTTGTCATGTTTAATACATTTCGGTTTCAAGCGGTTCGCGTTTGGCTTTAAGTTTGGTCCTGAGGCGACTTCAAACAGTCAGCACACCCATTATTCGCGGAGAAAGATCATGCAAGTTCGCAAGACCATTTTGTTGGGAGCCCTGTTGGCTGGTTTCACGGGCGCTGCAGCAGCAGAGACCTCGGTCACCCTGTACGGCCTGGTTGACGCTGGCCTGATCTATCAGCGCGCGAAAGTCGGCACCACCGACGGCGCTCGTGCTGCCAACGGCGGCGACTATCAATCGCGTATCGGTTACCAGGGCGGCCAGCAAAGCGGTTCGCGTTGGGGCCTGCGTGGCACGGAAGATCTGGGTAACGGCGTTGCCGCCAACTTCGTGCTGGAAAGCGGTTTCAACAGTGGCGATGGCCGTGGCGAACAAGGTCGTTTGTTCAACCGTCAGGCAACTGTCGGCCTGAGCAGCGCCGCAGGCAGCCTGGATCTGGGCCGTCAAACCAACGTCGCATCGCGCTACTTCGAAGCCATCGACCCGTTCGCACTGGACTTCTACGCTGCCAACATGGGTTCGACCTTCGGTGCAGCCAACACGGTTCGCTATGACAACACCGTGATGTATCAATCGCCTGTGTTCGGTGGCTTCCAGTTCGCTGGCGGTTACTCGTTCGCATTTGACACGGTTGACGAAGTCACCAACTTCCGCACCAGCGAAAACAACCGTGCTGCCACGGTTGGCGCACGCTACATCGGTGGTCCGCTGACCGTCGCTGTCAGCTATGACCGTCAATGGAAGAAGCCCAACCAGCCGCGTCCTTCGCAAGCCATCATCGGCGCTGCGTATGACTTCGAAGTCGTCAAGCTGAGCGCTGCTTACGGCCAAAGCCGTGACGGCACGATCTCCGGTCCTGGCCTGCCCCTGGCAGAAGGCCGTGGTGACGCATCGGGTCAAGGCACGTCGAGCGGTGCATTCACCTGGCGTGGTCTGAAGGTGCATTCGTACATGGCCGGTGTGTCGGCTCCGATCGGCGCGACGACCGCTATCTTCGGTTCGTACCAACGTGCTGACCCCAACGAAGGTCTGACCCCGACCAACATCTACAGCCTGGGCACCACCTACACGCTGTCCAAGCGCACGAACCTGTATGCATACGGTTCGTATGCTGACAACCACGCCTTCATCGATGGCAACAAAGCCACGACCGTCGGTGTCGGTGTTCGTCACCAGTTCTAATTGCATGCTGGCTTGACCAGCGATGGTTGTCCTTGACCCTTGTCGGGACTGCCAGCTTCCTGAACCACCCCAAGCGGGGTGGTTTTTTTTCATCTGAAATGCACTGTTTTGGTGCATTTGATTGTCTTACGATAGAAAAATCATAAATAAATGCGCCGGATTAGGGCATTCCCCTAGTGTACGCAGCCCGGTGTTGGTGCATTATTCATCCCATGCAGGTGGGAGACAAAAGGCCCTGATAGGGCCAAGCCGGCGGCACCGGTTCATAACTTATAAAAAAGCTGGGCAGTACCCATAAAAAGAAAACGCACAACGGTCGGCACCAGGCAGTGTCGGCCGTTGTTGCTTTCACGCTCATCACGTCTGTTTCGAGTATATCCGTCGTTCAGCGTGTAGCATTCACGCCTTATCGCTTGCGCGGTCATCTCGTCTGATAAACGTCTGATGTCGACATCCCCCCGAACCTACTGGACACGCAACCTCATCATCGTATGGGTGATGCTCAGCCTGTGGGTGGCCGTGACGGTGGGAGTGGTGTGGTTCGCCTTCGGCGGTTCCGGCCGGCCGTCACGCGGCGCAAATGCCTATTGGTTGGCCGCTTACGGGGCCCCCTTATGTTATTTGCTGCTGACTGGCCTGTACGCGTGGCTCATGCGCACGCGGCCGCACTGATTCATGGGCGATATTCGGGAGTCCCAGCGCAGTTTCTCGCGCTATCTGCGACTCAGCTACCTGCTCTACACCGCCGGATTCCTTGCGTTGCTGCTCTTGTTGGGGTGGCTGGAACGTAGAGGGATGCCGCGGCAGTGGATCGGCTACACATTCTTGCTCGTTACCGTCAGCCTGTATGCGTCCATCGGCATTTTCTGTCGTACCTCGGACGCACGCGAATACTACGTGGCGGGGCGTCGGGTGCCCGCGATCTACAACGGCATGGCCACCGCAG
Source organism: Burkholderiaceae bacterium (assembly GCA_041648375.1). Lineage (GTDB taxonomy): Bacteria > Pseudomonadota > Gammaproteobacteria > Burkholderiales > Burkholderiaceae_B > Schauerella. The sequence continues at coordinate 10,798 of JBAZPE010000015.1, forward strand.
CCGACTGGATGTCGGTGGCATCCTTCATCGGCATCGCCGGCACGCTTTATCTGACCGGATACAGTGGCCTGGCCTACATCATGGGCTGGACTGGCGGCTACGTGCTGGTGGGTCTCCTGCTGGCGCCTTACCTGCGGCGATTCGGTCAGTACACGCTGCCTGACTTCATGGGAGCCCGCTACGGCGGACAGGCCGCGCGGATGACCGGCGTGCTGTGCGCCGTGCTGTGCTCGTTCACGTATCTTGTCGCCCAGATTTACGGCGTAGGCATCATCACCGCTCGTTTGACGGGCATTTCGTTCGAACTGGGGATCTTCGTTGCCCTGGGCGGCATGCTCGTGTGCTCGTTTCTGGGTGGCATGCGGGCCGTGACGTGGACGCAGGTCGGTCAGTACATCATCATGCTCATCGCCTACCTGGTGCCGGTGGTGTGGCTGGCGGTCAAGCATGCCGATACCGTGGTCCCGCAACAGGCGGCCGTTCACGTGATGACGCATGTCGATCAACTGGATCGTGAGTTGTTTCGGGATCCGCAGGAAGTCGAGGTGCGGGGCCTGTGGGAGAACCGTGCTCGCGCCATGCAGGCCAGGCTGGATGCGCTGCCCCAGTCGTGGGCGACCGAACGGGCCAGCATGCGGCGCCAATTGGGTCAGATGCAAAGCAGCGATGCGCCGCTGGTGGAAATCCGTCTGCTCGAGCGCGAGCTGGCCAGCTATCCCCCCGATGTTGCTTCGGCCCATGTCGCGTGGACCCGCGCACGCGATCACTATCAGAGTCGCGCATCGCCACCGACCCCTCAGAGCCAGCCATTCCCTGCTGCCACGCCTGAGGCCAGCCGGATGATGCAGATCAATTTTCTGGCGCTGGTGTTCTGTCTGATGCTGGGTACCGCGGGGATGCCCCACGTGCTGGCACGGTCCTACACCACCACCACGGTCAGTGGCGCCAGGCGATCCGTGTTCTGGTCGCTGTTTTTCATTTTTCTGCTCTACTCGATGGCACCCGCGCTGGCGCTCTTCGTCAAATACGAGGTGTATACGCAACTCGTTGGTACCAGCTATCTGAACCTGCCGGATTGGGCCAACGGCTGGAGTGCGATCGACCCCGGCTTGCTGGATATCGTCGATGTGAACCGTGACGGCATCGTTCAACTGGCTGAGGTGAGCCTGAGCTCGGACATGGTGGTGCTGGCCATGCCTGATATTGGCGGTCTGCCCTATGTGGTGGCGGCCCTGGTCGCCGTCGGCGCGCTGGCAGCGGCGCTATCCACGGCAGACGGATTGCTGCTGACGTTGTCCAACGCCTTGTCTCACGACATGTGGTTTCGCTTCATGGCACCGCAAACGCATGCTGGTCGCCGTGTCATTGTGTCCAAGGCCTTGTTGCTGGTGGTGGCCTTTCTGGCCGCCTGGATCGCCTCGCAGCGGCCGGCAGACATTCTCTTCATGGTGGCTGCTGCATTCTCCTTTGCCGCCTCGTCGTTTTTT
>JBAZPE010000016.1:0-12257 GCA_041648375.1 Burkholderiaceae bacterium
CACCAACTACTGCCAGGACGGCGAGCGCGGAGACCCCAGCACATGGACCAGAATGTTCTCGATGCCCAAATTCGGTGGCCCAACGTGCCCGCTGCCTTCGGCTGGCTGTCACTGGATCCCCGGGGCCAGTGGCGTTTACACGAGGGTGGCGGCAGCGGTGAAGGCGGGCCGGGCGAGCCCATTGCCAATCAGCAGATCACCGGCTTCATGAACCGCAATTACACGCACGATGATCAGGGGCGCTGGTTTTTTCAGAATGGCCCGCAGCGGGTGTATGTGCGACTGGACGCGGCCGCACTGATCCTTCACTACGACGCGCAAGACGCCTCATTTGTGGCGCATACGGGCGAGCAGGCCGGTGCTGTTGCCGGTTGGGTGCTCGATGACCAGGGTCGCCTCTTTGCGCAAACCGCCTTAGGGCCGGGCATGGTCATCGATCGCGATTTGATAGGCGTACTGGACGCGATGTCGGTCGCACGGCAAGACGCGCCCGCTACGGCTGCCCTATCGCAGGCACCCGCAATATCGCCAGCGCCCGTGACATCGCAGGCAGTGGGAACATCGGAAGCAACCGCGTCCTCGGAGGCGATCGCGGACGTGTTGCTGAACGCGCTTGATGCAATGAGTCCGGGCGAGACCATCGCCGTCGAACACCCGTGCAGCGCTCACCCCCTGCCCTTGCGAATGATGCGAAGTGACGAGGTGGCCCACGCCCTGGGATTCGTCGCTTCGCCAGCACCCGCCCGCACATGAGCATTACTGCCGTCGCAAGCTTGGGTAGAATCACCGCATGAGCGAAGATCCCACCTTCTATTTCCCAGCGCCCCGCCGCGCAAAATTCTGCAGCCAATGCGGTACACCCGTGGTGCGCCGTGTGCCGCCTGACGACAACCGCGAGCGTGATGTGTGTGAGCACTGCGGTGCCATCCACTACCAGAACCCGCGGGTCGTGGTGGGCACCGTACCGGTATGGGGTGACAAGATTCTGCTGTGTCGCCGGGCGATCGAACCGCGCTACAACACCTGGACGCTGCCCGCAGGCTTCATGGAGCTGAGCGAGACGACTGCCGATGGGGCGCTGCGCGAAACGCAGGAGGAGGCCGGCGCCGATGTGCAGTTGGGTGATATCTACACCATCATCGATGTCGCCCATGTCGATCAGGTCCACATCTATTATCTGGCGCATGCCTTATCCGATCGCCTGGATCCCGGCCCCGAAAGTCTGGAGGCACGCTACTTCGCGCTCGACGACATCCCCTGGGACAACATGTCGTTCGGATCGGTAGTCACCACGCTCAAGCACTTCATTGCCGACCATGCCAGCGGCCATTTCCAGACACGTCAGTACGCCTTGGCACCGCCCAAAGCCCATCGTTCGTGAAACTGGCCTGGCTCGATCGGGACACGCCCTTTCCTGCGCTGGATCAGGCGCTGACCGAACCCGACGGGCTGCTGGCCGTAGGCGGGGATCTCGGAATCGACCGCCTGACCGCGGCCTACGAGCGAGGCATCTTTCCCTGGTTTTCACCCGGTGAACCCATACTGTGGTGGAGCCCCGACCCGCGCATGGTGCTGCAGTGCGCTCAGTTCGCACCGGGACGTGCGCTGCGCAAGCGCCTCAGACAGATTGCACGCCAGCCGGACACGGCACGGGCCGCCCACATCGAGGTTCGCGTGGACACGGCGTTCGCACAAGTGATGGCGGCATGCGCCGCGCCGCGTACAGGGCAACCGGGCACCTGGATCAGTCCGACCATGCAGCAGGCCTATCGGCAATGGCACCAGGCGGGGGCGACCCACAGCGTGGAAACGTGGATTGATGGCGAGCTGGCGGGCGGACTATATGGTGTGAGCCTGGGTGGCATGTTCTTTGGCGAGTCGATGTTCACCCGGGCCACCGATGCATCGAAAATTGCACTGGCCTATCTGGTGACATTTCTGATGCGCCATGGTGTGACCTGGATAGACTGCCAGCAGCAGACCAGCCATCTGGCCAGTCTGGGGGCCGCACCGGTGAGTCGGACTCGCTTTGCCGAGCACCTGCTCGCCGCCCGAAACCTGCCTTGCCCGCCCTGGCTTGCGGGGCGACTCACGCCCGAGGGCGAGATTGTCCCAATAGTGCCAGCGCCCGAGTCGCAGTAATATCAAGACGATAGCGGCACGATTTGGTCGGTGCCGTGCTTTGGCGATGCAATGAGCAAGCTCCAGGAACTTCCGTTCTCAACCCTGCAGTTCTATTCAACTGCGCCCTACCCCTGCAGCTATTTGCCGCAGCGGCAGGCCCGTTCGCAGGTGGCCGCCCCGGGTCACATGATCAATGCGGACACGTATTCGCATCTGGTCGAGCAGGGTTTTCGACGCAGCGGCCTGTTCACGTATCGCCCACATTGCGACAACTGCAAGGCATGCATACCCGTGCGCGTGGATACGCGTGAGTTCGCGCCCACGCGCAGTCAGCGGCGCGCCTGGCGCGCACACGGCGACCTGCGCTCTTTCGTGGCGGAACTGGCGTGGTCTCCGGAACACTATGCGCTGTATACCGCGTATCAACAGCATCGCCATCCGGGCGGCGGCATGGATGAAGACAGCCGCACGCAGTACGCGCAGTTTTTGCTGACCACCCGGGTCAACACCCGTCTGGTGGAATTCCGGGATGCCGACGACAAATTAGTGATGGTCTCCATCATCGACGTACTTGATCAGGGGCTGTCGTCGGTCTACACGTTCTACGATCCCACGGTGCCGGGCAGCCTGGGCACCTACAGCATCATGTGGCAGCTCGAACAGTGCCGCACACTGGGCCTGCCCTGGCTTTACCTGGGCTACTGGATCGCAGACAGCCGAAAGATGGCATACAAGGCGGGCTTTCAGCCTCAGCAACGGCTGATCGATGGCGACTGGACGGCAGCGACCGAGCCTGCAGGCGCACGGACCCAGCCTGGCCATTAACACTTTACAATCGCCTCCCATGTCTATCCTCCACCATGCCTATCCTGCGGCCCGTGCCGCCCTGTTCGCTCTGGACGCCGAAACGGCGCACGAGATTACCCTGCGCAATCTGCAACGCGCCTACGACTGCACCTTCACACGCGGGCTGATGCGAGCCGCCCCCAGGGCGCCTCGTCAGGTCATGGGGTTGTCACTGCGCAACCCGGTTGGCCTTGCCGCCGGGCTGGACAAGAATGGCGCGCATATCGATGCCCTCGCCAACCTCGGATTCGGCTTCATTGAAGTGGGAACGGTCACGCCCAGGGCCCAGCCGGGCAATCCCAAGCCGCGCATGTTCCGTCTGCCACAGTCGCAGGCCCTGATCAACCGGTTGGGCTTCAACAACGGCGGGCTGGACGCATTCATGGCGAATGTCCGCCGCAGCACCTTCCAGCAATCGGGCGGGATTCTGGGACTGAATATCGGCAAGAACGCCGATACGCCGATCGAGCGCGCGCGTGATGACTACATCGCCGGACTGGCCGCGGTCTATCCCCATGCTGACTATGTGACGGTGAATATCTCGTCACCCAACACGCAGAATCTGCGCAGCCTGCAGGGTGCGGACGAACTGAGCGATCTGCTCGGCGCGTTGCATCAGGAGCGCAAACGTCTGGAAGACACGACGGGACGCCGGGTGCCCATGGTGGTGAAGATCGCGCCCGACCTGACGGCGGACCAGATTGACACCATTTCCGATGTGTTGCCGCGATACGGCATCGACGGCGTGATTGCCACCAACACCACGCTGCAGCGCACCGCAGTGAAAGGTCAGGCCCATGCTGAAGAAGCAGGCGGCTTGTCCGGGCCACCCGTGCACGAACTCTCGCTTATCGTGATCGAGCGCCTGCGCTCGCGCGTGGGTCACGAACTGGCCATCATCGGCGTGGGCGGCATCGTGTCGGGCAAGCAGGCGCGCGAAAAGATGGATGCCGGCGCCGATGCCGTGCAGTTGTATACCGGCCTGATCTATGCCGGACCGGCGCTGGTCGCTGAATGCGTGCAGGCCATTGCCCGCTGATCACTGGCGGCATCCGGCACTGCGTGCAACGCCGGACGTCGATCACTGCTCCACAAGGTGGCTCACCCAGGTTGTTGGCGCGTTGTGCGTGATGTCAGAACCCATGGGGTCGCATAAACACAGACCTGACTCGGTCGCATAAAAAAACCGCCTGCAAAGGCGGTTTTCTGTTCAGGTCTGCGTGCGGCCTAGACCTGGGTGCGGGCCATTGCCCGCATAGATCAATCAGGCTGACGTGCGACGGGCACGTGCACCCACTTTGTTCGCAGCATCGGCGGCATCGCTGGCTGCCTTGAACGTCGCGTTGGTGGCGGCGTTCAGGTTGGTCTCGGCGACGTCAGCGGCTTGCTTGGCAGCCTTGGACAGGGCGTCATAGGCGCTATTGGCATTGGCAACCGTGGTCTTCAATGCGGCAACGGCGCTTTCCGAACCGGCCGGGGCGTTCTTGGCGATCTGGTCCAGGAAGTCAGCAGTCTGGGCCTGGGTTTCGGCGATTTGCGCTTCCTGCAGCTTGGCCAGTTGACCTTGCACACCGGTCACGATGTCGTAGACATGCTTGCTGTAGGCCACGGCTTTCTCGGCACCCGGGGTCACAGCCGACGATGCATAGGCCATGGCTTCCTGCGGGTCCTTGACGGCAGCGGTCTGCTGAGCTTGCTGGTTGAACTCGTCGAGCGTGGCACGCATGACTTTGACGTTCAATTCGACCAGTTTTTCGAAACCACCGAACAGGGCGGACTGCGCGGCCACGATGGTGTTGACTGCGGCTTTTTGACGAGCCAGGACTTGTTCGGGAATTGCGCTCATTGCTTATCTCCAGTCTTTTGGGGTGTGCGACACCGCCACTTGGCGATACCGCATCTGTGAGTGCACTTTGCTGCATTGCACAAGTTTCATTTTTAACGATCCGATCACCGATGTCAACCCCTATTTGTGCGTTGCAATAAGTCTTCAATTTCAAACGCTTAGTCGCGAGGATGCGTCGCGCGGGCGTTGAAAGCCCGCCGACAGCTTGGGGTAACTACCGGGGTGACCCCGAACCAGAAGTTTCCTAGACTTGCGGCACTTGCAAATTGCAGTGCTACGCCTATACGCGGTGCGGTGCTCACCATGCGTTTGCCAGTAAAACAATACGCGCCACGAGCGCAATTTCGGAGACAGTCATGACGTTCAAGTTTCGCCCCCTGACCACGCTTTTTGCTGCAGCGGCTCTCATCACTTCAGGTTCGGCGCTGGCTGATTACCCCGAGCGACCCATCAACATGGTTGTGCCTTTTGCCGCAGGCGGGCCGACCGACAACGTGGCACGCTCGCTGGCCGAAGCCATGCGCGCGCCGCTTGGCGAGACCATCGTGGTCGAAAACAAGGGCGGTGCCGGTGGCACGCTGGGCACCTCACAGGTTGCCCGCGCCAAGCCTGACGGCTACAGCGTCTTGCTGATGCACGTCGGCTTCTCGACTGCCCCTTCGCTCTACAAGAACCCTGGCTACAACGCACTCGAGAGCTTCGAGCCAATCGGCCTGGTGGTCGATGTGCCCATGACCATCGTTGCGCGCGAAGATTTCCCGCCCAACAACATGAAGGAATTGGCCGAGTACATCAAAAAGAACAACGAAAAAGTGTCGTTGGCCAATGCAGGTGTGGGCGCTGCCAGCCACCTGTGCAGCACGATGCTGATGGACGCGTTTGGCGTGCAACTGTTGACCATTCCTTACAAGGGAACGGCACCCGCCATGAACGATCTGCTGGGCAAGCAGGTCGACATGCTGTGCGATCAGACCACCAACACCACGCAGCAGATCGAAGCCAAGAAGGTCAAGGCTTATGCCGTGACCAGCCTTCAGCGGGTGCCTACGCTGCCTGATCTGCCCACCATGGATGAGTCGGGCTACAAGGGCTTTCAGGTCGGCATCTGGCACGGCATGTGGGTCCCGAAAGGCACACCCAAGCCGGTGGTGGACAAACTCGTGAAGGCATTGCAGACCGGCCTGGCCGATCCCAAGTTCAAGGAACGCATGCGCGTGCTGGGCGCCACGGTGATGGATAAACAGGCCAATCCCGATGCACTCACCGCACAAGTCAAACAGCAAGTGCCGCAATGGGCAGAGCTCTTCAAGAAAGCTGGCCTGGAACCGCAGTAAGTAGACTGAGGTGACCTGCGTGCGTCATGCCGCAGGTCACTGATAGCCACACCTACTAAGAGCGCCTGAAGGCGTCTTGTCGTTGCACTCCGGGATGCGCCGTTGATCGGCAGCATCCCTTTTCTTTTGGGGTCGGCAGGAGCGGCCTCCCGGTTTTGCCGACCGTGCGCAACGCCAGCAACCTGGTGTCCCAGGGTGTTCGGTGCCGCCGCGCGGGGATCACCTCAGCAGGCTAAACCCGCCCGGATGACATGCCTACCCGCCCGCCTGTCCGCTGTCACGCACGACGGGCTCATGACCCAGCGCGCCCGAGATCTCGGCCGCGGTCCCGACCAGGTGTTTGATCCATTCGTCATGCAGGCGACCGGCTGGCGCCGAGATCGACAGGCCGGCCACCAGCTTGCCGGTGTCATCGTAGATCCCGGCAGCAATGCACTTCACGCCCAGCTCCAGCTCTTCGTTGTCGCGCGCATAGCCCAGACGACGCACCAGCGACAGGTCGCGTTCGAGCTTTTCAAGATCGGTCAGGCTGTTGCGGGTGTGGCCGGCCAGACCGGTGCGCATGGCGTAGGCGCGAATCGCACGCGCATCGGCCGTGGATAGAAAGAGCTTGCCGGTTGAGGTCAGATGCAGCGGCGCACGCCCGCCGATGGCACGCACGACCTGCATGCCGGAACGCTCGCTCCAGGCGCGGTCGATATAGACGATTTCGTCACCCTGCTGGATCGACAGGTTCACCGTCTGCCCGGTGAGCTTGTGCAGCGCACGCATGCCCGGCAGAGCTGCCTCGTGCACGTTCAGGCGCCCCTTCACCAGGGATCCCAATTCGAGCAGCCGCATGCCGAGCTGATAGACCCCGTTGTCCACACGTTCGACATACCGACCGATCACCAGATCGTTGAGTATGCGATGCGCCGTGGAGGCATGCAGACCGGTTCTGGCGGAGAGTTCCTTGAGCGTGACGGCTTCGGACTGTGCCGCCAGGGCATCGAGCAGGCGCATGGCCCGATCCAGAACCTGGATGGCGACGCCCGAGGTCGATGCGTCGCCACGCAACGCCCCCAGCTCGCGTGATGTGCGTGCCTCGAGAGCGGCATCGGGCCCAATGCTGGCTTGGCCTGCGTCAGGCATCATGCCGGTCTGTCCTGATCATTGATGAAACTGCCACCCAGCAAGGCAACGGCCTCGCGCAGGAAGGCCAGCGCGACGGCAGCTGCCTGCGGCTCGCCTTTCACGCCCAGCTCGATATGGGGACGCTTGCCATCTTCACCGACGCTGGGCAGGCTGAATGCCCGCACCCCGGGAAAATCGCGTTCGAGTATTTCCATGGCCGGCGTGATGCGCGACTCCGGCAACCCGTAGACCAGGAACGAATGCTCGATGTGCGGATCACGGTGATGATGCTGCGCATAGCGCTGATCGAGCATGGTTTCGATCATGGGCCAGGCCATGACGGGAAACCCGGGCACGAACGTATGGTCCTTGATGAAAAAGCCCGGAATCTGGTTGTAGGTGTTGTGCACGACCTCACAGCCCTGCGGGAACACACCCATTTGCAGCCGCTGCTGGTTCTCGGGCAAGCTCATGTCGGCACTGCCCTTGCCCTGCTCGGCCAGGCGCGCGCAGCGTTCGGTGATGAGTACGCGCGCTTCAGGGTGCAGTTCCAGGGGCAGGCCCAACGCGGCGGCGGCTGCCTGGCGGGTATGGTCATCAGGTGTGGCACCGATGCCGCCGCAGCAGAACACGATGTCGCCGGAGGCAAAGCTGCGCGCCAGCGCATCGGTGAGCATCTGCCGGTCATCCTGTACGAACGATGCGTTCGACAGCATCAGGCCACGTTCGGACAGCAACTCGATCACACGCGGCATGTGCTTGTCCTGGCGTCGTCCCGAGAGAATCTCGTCACCGACGACAATCAGGGAAAATCGGCGTGCTTGCGATACATCAGACATGTTGATTCCTGCGAGAACAATAATGAGCCGGCGGATGGCACGCGATCAGGCGCGGACCGCTTCCTGCCTGGCATTTTGCAAAGCCTGCAATCCGTAATGCGCAAAAAGCAGAGCCGAGAACACGGGGAGAATAATCCAGGCTGGCGGCAACAGATTCAACAGCGCACAAATCAGCCCCAGCGCCCAGAAACCACCATTATGACGGCGCAACAGCATCTGGCGCTCGGCAGGCGTGGCATGCTCGACAATGGCGTCGAGACGCATGAGGCGCGAGAAGGCAAAGGTCCACCAGAAGATGGACAGCGCCACGCCCAGAGGAGGCAGCAGCCACAGGGGCAGCGTGAAAATCCAGCCCAGCGAAAACACGGTCAGCACCCACACCGCGTTCCAGACGCTGATCAGCGAGACGCTGCGGCCCATGCGCTGCAATCCGGGATAGTCGCGATCGCCGATATGGCGCAGCACGATGGGCATGACGAACACGGCAGCTACCGCCACGCCGATGATGCCCGAAATGGGCAGCAAAATGGCAGCGGCCAGAATCGGCACGAGCCAGAGCTTCAGGGAAAACAGGCCAACGGCAATCAGCCACTCGTCGACCGTATTCACGACGGTCCAGGTTTCCGCTTGCTGCGTCAGCCATGTGGACAGCGGGGTCCAGAAAAACCAAAGCAGCAGGATGGCGCCCAGGAAGATGATAAAAAACGGCAGCAGGATGGCCAGCAGCATGCGAGGGTGACATTGCGAGACGCACGCACGCTTGAACGCGGTGGCCAAACCGGCCATGCCGGCCGTGTCGCGTGCCGGCGGCACGACGATGGGGGTCATCTGGGAGCTGCTCATGGATACATCCTGGTGTCGATCATCCCGGCTATCATAGTCAATCTGGCCGAGAAACCCCTACATGCCGACATTTATTCCTGCCACCACGCCCGCACGCCCCCCTGACTGGGTCGTCGTTCTCTACTGCGCTGCCTGGTGCGACACCTGCACACAGTATCGCGAGAAATTCGAGGCGTTCGCAGAGGCGTTCGCAGAGGCGTCCTTGCCCGCACGGACTGAGCAGGCCGCACCGCCCTCAGCCAAGACAGATGGTGCCCTGCCTGGCGTAGCCGCTGCCCGGACCGATCCGCCCACCGCGGCCGACCGGGTGTTCGTCTGTGTGGATATCGAGGACGAACCTGAGTGGCTGGGCGACGAAGACGTCGAGAATTTTCCGACGCTGGGTGTTCAGTATCAGGGGCGCACGCTGTTTTTCGGCACGATGCTGCCGCATATCGGCCATCTGGAGCGCCTGCTGCAGGCGCTTACCCCCGATTCACCGTCGGCAGCCGTTCAGCTGCCGACACCCCACCTGCGTGTGGCACGCGCCTAGCAGGCAACGCACGCAGCCGACCAGGGCGCGCGCCCTGCCAGATGCGCGAGCACCTTACACAGCGGGTTTCTTGCCACCGCCCAACAACACGGCGGTCTGCCTGCGTGGCGCGTTGGCGCGCACGTCGTCAGCCGCAGCATCGGGCGTGGATGCTGCCGCTGTGGCGCTCGTTGATGGTTCGTACGGTTTGAGGAAGAAGTCGTCGACAGGCTGTTGACGCGCGCCGTAGGCGGGACGTGAACTGTGGCGACCCCGTTCACGCGACTCAGGGGTCGGACGCGCATCGCGGGTGTCGCGACCTGGGCGTGCCGGGCGACCTTCTCGCGCCGCACGTTCGCCGCTAGGACGCGCATGGGTGCGTGCCACCAGATCAGCCGGCACTTCCAGCGTGCCACGCGGCACCTGGCGTTTGATCAGCTTTTCGATATCGAGCAGATACCGTTCTTCGTCGGCCGTGTATAACGCGATGGCCGCGCCCGACGCGCCTGCACGACCGGTGCGCCCGATGCGGTGTACGTAGTCTTCGGCGTTATAGGGCAGATCGTAGTTGATGACGCACGGGACACCTGCAACATCCAGACCCCGCGCAGCGACGTCGGTGGCGACCAGTACCTCGAGCTCGCCGGCCTTGAAGGCCTCGAGGGCCTTCATGCGATCGGCCTGAGTCTTGTCGCCATGAATGGACTCGGCGCGCACGCCATCGAGCTCAAGGTGGCGCGCCAAACGGGCCGTGCCGATCTTGGTGTTGGAGAACACGATGACCTGACGCAGATTGCGCGACTTCACCAGATGCACCACCGCCGCACGCTTGGCTTCGGTGGACATCAGATAGGCGATCTGCGTGACGTTCTCGGCCGTGGCGTTACGCGCCGCGACTTCAAGCTCGACGGGCTGCTTGAGATAGGTGCGTCCCAACTTGCGGATGTCGTTGCTGAAGGTAGCGGAAAACAGCAAGGTCTGGCGTGCCGTGGGCAACAGACTCATGATGCGTTCGAGATCGGGCAGGAACCCCATGTCGAGCATGCGGTCGGCCTCGTCGAGCACCAGAATCTGAACCTGACTGAGGTTCACGTTCTTTTGCTCGACATGATCGAGCAACCGACCCGGGGTGGCCACCAGTACTTCACACCCCTGGCGCAGGGCTTCCTTCTGGGGCGCAATATCGACCCCGCCAAACACCACCGCCGCGCGCAACGGCGTTTTCTTGGCATAGCGCTTGACGCTCTCACCGACCTGATCGGCCAGTTCGCGGGTCGGCGCCAGCACCAGCGCACGCACCGGATGACGGGCCGGCGACGCACTGGCGTTGGCCAGCGGCATCAGACGGTTCAAAATGGGAACGGTGAAGGCAGCCGTTTTGCCGGTGCCGGTCTGCGCGGCGCCCATGACGTCGCGACCCGCGATGATCATGGGAATGGCTTGAGCCTGAATCGGCGTCGGACGCGTGTAGCCGGTCTCGACGATCGACTGCAACAACAGAGGATGCAGGTCGAAGTCGTTGAATGTAAGCGTGGGCGCCTCGGCGCCAGAGTCAAGAGTATTTTCTGGAGTCATCTAGAGAGTCGCGGCGCCAGACCACGACATCGGAAAAGCCTTCCGAAGCGTGCAGGCCGCTGAGATATCTAGCTATTTTACCGCAGCGCAGCCAAAACACTTAACCCAGCATCCAACGCAGCATCCAGAGCGCCACCATGCCCGAGACAATGACCATGACGGTGCTGCGTGTGCGCAGGAAAACCAGGATGGCCACAATGCCTGCGATCAGGCGGTAATCGAAGCGAGGCCCGTGCTCAAGTGTCCAGGGCAGCATGTCGGGCACGAGGATGGCCGTCAGTGCCGCCGCAGGGGCATAGCGCAGCGCACGCCTGAAGCCATCGGACAGGGGCAGATAGTCGCCCAGCAGCATGTAACCTGCGCGGCAGATCACGCTGCACAGAAACAACAGTGCGATGGCCCAGCCGACGTATTCAGGCGCGTTCATGCCTTCCCCCTCGCCAGGGCTTTTTCGGCCAGCACACCCGCAGTCACGCCGGCGATCACGGCCGCGGCGAGCCCCAGGCGCAGCGGCAGCAGTTGACCGACCCAGGCGACGGCACCCGCGCATACCACGGCCATCACCATGGGGCGCGTCTTGACCAGCGGAATGGTGATGGCCAGCAAGGCCAGCACCGCAGCGAACTCAAGCGCCCATTCAGTGGGCACACTCGCGCCGAGCACGACGCCCAATATGGAGGACGATTGCCACGCGAACCAGCCCGGCACGATGGCGCCCAGGAAAAACCACAATTGCTGGCGCGTGCCCCGCACCCGTGCCTCGCCGAAGCGCGGAATGAACAGCACGAAAGCCATGTCCGTCGTGAAATAGCCCAACGCCAGGCGCCTGGGCCAGGAGAGATGGCGGAAGAAGGGATGCAGGGCGGCGCCGAAGATGATGAAGCGCACATTGACCACGCAGCCTGCGGCAAAGATCAGCCACAGCGGGGCGCCAGAGGCGATCAGGGGAAGCGAGGTGAGTTGCGCCGAGCCCGCGTAGACCAGCAGTGTCATGGCAATGGCCATGGACTCGGTCAAACCGCTTTTGACCATGGCAACGCCCGTGACCAGGCCCCAGGTGAAGGTCGCGATCAACGCGGGGCGCATGGCGGTCAGGCCTTCGAGCATGGCCGCCCGCCGCTCGGCCTTGCGTGCGGCCTGGATTTCCTGATCGGAGCGAGATGACGAAGACAAGCGGCAACCTGAACAAAGGCATCACCCCGATAACGGGGATGAGGAGCCACTGT
>JBAZPE010000017.1:0-12195 GCA_041648375.1 Burkholderiaceae bacterium
CCCACCGCGATCTGGGCATCACCAAGCATGATGCTCTGGGCGGCCGAGATGATGGCCTGCAGACCCGAGCCGCACAGGCGGTTCACGTTGAACGCGGGCGTGCTTTGCGACAGACCGGCGTGTATGGTGGACACACGCGACAAATACATGTCGCGTGGCTCGGTGTTGATGACATGGCCCACGGCCACATGGCCCACTTCGTCGGCGCCCACACCGCTGCGCTTGACGGCTTCACGTATCACGGTAGCACCCAGGTCACTGGGCGGCACGTCCTTCAGGGCACCGCCGAAATCGCCGATCGCGGTTCGCACGGCTGCTGTAATGACGACTTCACTCATCTCGTATCTCCTGGATGTGGGTTGTTCAGGCAGAAATCATACTGCCATGACGGGTGTTCAGGCCGCGCCCCCGACGCACGCCATCGGCGGGTCGGTCTGCAGCATGATGTCGCATAGGCGTTGCACCGCCGCATTGGCAGTCAATCGGTTGGTGATCAGCGACAGCGACAGGGCATCGCCCGTGTCCTGATCAGTAAGCGCGAGAAAGCGGACCAGCGGAGAGCTGTAGGCCTGCGTCACGCTGGGTACCAGCGCCACGCCCATGCCGCTTGCCACCAGGCTGACCAGTGTCTGGACCTGAATCGCCTGCTGACTGATGCGTGGGATGAAGCCCGCGCGACGGCATGCCGACTGCGCCACGCTGTGCAGACCGGGCACCTGCACAGGCGAATACATCACGAAGCGCTCGGCCCTGGCCTGCGACAGGGCAATGCTGCGACAAGCCGCCAGCGGATGCGACGCCGGCACGGCCAGCACGAAGCAATCGGACTCCACGGTCCAGGCCTCGAGCGCATCATCCTGCGCGATGGGGCCACGTATGACGGCCGCGTCCAGTTCGTTGGCATTGACCATGGCAACCAGTCGCGCCGTCGTATCTTCACGCAAGTCCAGTTGTATATCTGGGAAGGATGCATGAAACGCCGGCAGGCGAGAAGGCAACAACGCATAGGTGGCCGATCCCACGAACCCCAAACGCAGCGCGCCCCACTCTCCCAGTCCCACCCGACGCGCCGCCTGGCGCGCCTGATCGGCATGAAACAGGGCACGGCGGGCATCAGCAATCAACGCTTCGCCAGCGAGCGTGAGCGTGACCCCTTTCGCGCCCCGCGTTAGCAGTTGCACGCCGACGGACTGTTCCAATTTCTGAATCGACACCGACAATGCGGGCTGCGCAATATGCAGCGACTCGGCCGCACGCCGAAAGCTGCCCAGCTCGGCAATGGCCACGAACTGGCGCATGTGACGCAAATCGACTGACATATACGTTTCATTATCAACTGATACCGAAGCCATATTAGACGCATATACGGCCAGGCGCTAGCATGCCTGAGCACCCTTGGCCCCGGGCCACACCCATTCATGAAGGAATACAGGGACATGAGCAGCAATTCGACCTTGCTTGGCCGCGGCTTCTATTGGCAGGAAATTGAAGTCGGCCAGCGTTTTCACACATTCAAGCGAACCATTACCGAAACCGATATCGTCAACTTCATCAGCGTGACCGGCATGCTGGAGACGATCTTCATCGACACCACATTCGAGCACGGTGCCATCAACGGCAGACCGGTCCCGGGCGCGTTGACCTATGGCTTGATCGAAGGTCTGCTCATGCAGAGCATGGTCCAGGGCACCGGACTGGCTTTGCTGGAAGTACACAAAAAAATGATTGCGCCCGTGGTAGCGGGCGACACCATCTACGCGATTGTCGAAATCACGGGGGTACGGCCCACATCCAAACACAACCGGGCAGTCGTCGCGTCTTCAGTCGAAGTAAAAAACCAGAACGATCAAACTGTGATGACCTACGACGTGACCCGCATGCTGGCAGGCCGACCCGCCTGACCCATTTTCTGCTGCCAACCTGATCTGCAAAAAAAGGGGCAGCTTATTTCACCCACCAAGGAGACAACACCATGGGCATTTTTCAAAAGGCGGTTCACCGCTCTGCCATCACCGTCGGTGCGCTGGCACTGTCGGCACTGGGCGCCGCAGGCCCCAGCCAGGCGGCCAGCAAAGATGACTATCCCGCGAGACCCGTCACCCTGATCGTGCCCTTCCCCGCCGGCGGCCCCACCGATCTCGTCGCCCGTGTGCTGGCCAAGCAGTTGACCGACCAAATGGGCCAGACATTCATCGTCGAGAACAAAGGCGGCGCGAATGGAAACATCGGCATGCAGGCGGCGGCGACAGCGCGCAATGACGGCTACACATTGCTCTACAACACGTCATCGATCGCGCTGAGCCCCAATCTTTATCGGTCCCTGAGTTTCGATCCGCTGAAGGATTTCGTGGGCATCTCCACGACCGCCACCATCCCGCTGGTGCTGCTCACCCACCCCTCGCTGCCCACACCGACCGTGCAGGCGTTTGTGGACTATGCCAAGGCACGCCCCGGTAAATTGTCGTACGCGTCGTCAAGCATGGGCAACGTCACCCATCTGACCAATGTGATGTTCCTGCAGGCGGTAGGCATCGAGGCGATGCATGTGCCCTATCGGGGCAGCTCGCCAGCATTGACCGATCTGGTGGGTGGCCAGGTGATGTTCATGACCAACACGCTGAACGACTCCCTGCCCTTCATACGCGATGGTCGGGTTCGGGCGCTCGCCATCAGCAGCGCCAAGCGCAGCGACCGATTGCCCGAGGTGCCCACACTGGCACAAAGCGGTCTGACGGGCTTTGATGTCGGCGCCTGGCAAGGGGTGGTGGCACCTGCCGGCACACCCGCCCCCATCATCAGGCGACTGAATGAGGAAATCCGTCGAGCGCTTGCTTCGGACGAGATGCAGAAGCAGTTGGCCCTGCAGGGCGCCTATAGCCTGGGTTCGACCCCGACTGACTACGACGCCTTTATCCGTAGCGAAACCAAACGATGGGGCCAGGTCATCCAGGCCGCACAGGTGCAACTGGACTGACACGCCAGGCCACCAGGTCGCACAGGTGCAGTTGACCTGACAAGCCGACGGTTCAACGCCCCGTGGATTTGGCCGTCACGCCACCGGCCACACCCATGTCGGTGCTGGGCACATCGAACAGCACCACGCGGACCTGGGCGCTGTCCACGCCCAGCGTCTGCGTGCTCGCCTGATCCAGTGCGGCAATCAGCCTGGCCTTAGCTTCTTCCGTGCGACCACTGATCAACAGCACGCGGAACAGCACGACATCCACATCGGGTTCACCTGCCACCAGCACGTTTTCAGGCGCCAATTCGTCAATCAGCACACGCACGCTTTTGATCGGTGCGCCCGTGCTGCTGACCACGGCATCGGTTGCCGCCTTCAGAAAGGCCTGCTTACGCTCCCGGCTGTGGCCCTGCATGATCTGTACATTCAAAATCGGCATTGTCTGCTCCAGAAAGTAAAATGCGCATCCGGCCCGAGCCGGATGCGCAGTGATCATAGCAATTCGATGCCCGTGCGCTGGATCATTCCTGGCGTCGGGTGGCAGGCGACTCGGTTGCCGTCAGCGCAGGCTCGCGGGCGCCGCTTGGCCCGCTGGCATCGGCAAGCGCCGCCACCGGGGCATCGCCGCCTGCCTCGTTTGCCGTGGTGGCGTCCAAAGGATCGGTGCTGGCTTCGATAATGGGCGGAGTGACCAGGTCGACCAGCTTGCGGCGTGACAACATGCCGACGAACTCGTCGTTGTCGTCGGTGACCGCTACCGGTTTGTCGCTATGCACCATCTTTGCCAGTACCTCGTCCAGCCCGGCTGTGGCAGGCATCGTCGCCAGGTCTTCCACGAAGCCGCTGATATCGCGCGCGCCGCCTCGAACCGCTTCCAGCGCGGCGTCCAGCGTCAGCACCCCGGCCAGCCGCTTGCCGTCCAGCACCGGCGCATATTGCCAATCGATGGCATGCAAGCGGTCCACGACGTGGGCCGGTCGGCTGCGCATCGTCAGCGTCAGACGCGGCGGATTGACCGCATGCGAGGCGTTGAGGACCTTGGTGCGGTTCACGTCCTGAAGGAAAGACTGCACGTAATCGTCGGCCGGATTGAGCAAGATGTCTTCCGGCGTGCCTTCCTGAATCAGTTCGCCATCTTTCAGAATCGCAATGCGGTTGCCCAGTCGAAGCGCTTCATCCAGATCGTGCGTGATGAAGACGATGGTCTTGTTCAGCTTGGCCTGCAATTGCAGCAGGTGATCCTGCATCTCCCGGCGAATCAGGGGGTCAAGGGCGGAAAAGGCTTCGTCCATCAGCAGGATTTCGGCATCGGTCGCCAACGCACGAGCCAGTCCGACACGCTGCTGCATGCCGCCTGACAGTTGATGCGGATACTGATTTTCGAACCCAGCCAGCCCGACCTGCTCCAGCCACTGACGCGCACGCTGTTCACGCTCTTTCTTGCCCACGCCCTGAACCGTCAGACCATAAGCGGCGTTATCCAGCACCGACCGGTGAGGAAACAGACCGAAACGCTGAAAGACCATGCTCATCTTCTTGCGCCGGAAGTTCTCCAGATCGCGGTTGTTCAGCGACATGACATCGAGTCCATCGACCAGGATCTGACCCGCGGTGGGATCGATCAGGCGATTGAAGTGCCGAATCAAGGTCGATTTTCCCGAGCCCGAGAGGCCCATGATCACGAAGATACTGCCCTCTTCGATCGACAGGCTGATATCGCGCAGGCCCAGCGTATGATCGCTTTTTGCCAGCAGATCATCCTTGCTGATGCCGTTACGGGCGGGCTCCAGCCACTTTCCGGGGTTGGAACCGAAAATCTTGAAGATATTCTTGACTTCGATCTTGCTCATCGCTGACCTCCTTGCTGGCGCACACGGTGACCATAGGATTGCGTAATGCGATCGAACAATACGGCCAGAACAACAATACCCAGGCCGGCAAGCAGCCCGCGCCCGACCTCCAGTCGGTTAATGCCCAATAGCACTTCGTAGCCCAGACCGCGCGCACCGATCATGGAAGCAATCACGACCATGGAAAGCGCCATCATGGTGGTCTGGTTGATACCAGCCATGATGTTGGGCAAGGCCAGCGGCAGCTGCACGCCGAACAGTTGCTGACGCGAGGTTGCACCAAAAGCGCGCGAAGCCTCCAGCACTTCGCGATCGACCAGGCGAATACCCAGGTCGGTCAGTCGAATCAAAGGGGGCACGGCATAAATCACTGTGGCGATCAGTGCAGGAATTTTTCCCAGGCCGAAAAGCATCACCACCGGAATGAGGTAAACGAAGCTTGGCATGGTCTGCATCACGTCCAGCACCGGCAGCATGATCGAACGCAGCCAGTTCATGCGCGCCATCATGATGCCCAGCGGAATGCCCACCAGCACAGACAGGAACGTGGCCATCAGCATGAGCGAGAGCGTCTGCATGCCCGCGTCCCACAGTCCCAGCACGCCGAGCAAACACAGCAGCGCACCCATGGCGATACTGAAAACAATGCGTCGGCTCACGGCCCAGGCAATGCCAACGACCACTAGGACGATGATCCACCAGGGCGTGGCGCGCAATAACTGCTCGAGCCATACAAGGACATCCAGAATCGGCTGGGAAAGCGTTTCCAGCAGACTCGCATAATTTTCGACAAGATGATCGACAAAACCGTCGATCGCCCCACGCACTGAACGGGCGGGGATAATTTCGGGAAACATAGATTAGGCGCTCCAAGGCGGCGCAGTCGACGCGACAGGAATATCGGTCGTGACTCGCTCTGCGCAAAAATGCGGCGGGGCAAAGATCGTGCCCGCCGCAGGATGCAGTGCGGCGCAATGCGCACTGCGATCATCGGGTATCAGAGAGAAGCCTGAACCCGTTTCTTGACATCATCGGACACCCATGCGCCCCAGACGTCCTGTTTGTTCTTCAGGAACCACTCAGCCATTTGCTTGGCATCGTCACCCGACGATTCCATATGGGCGAGCGTTTCATCCATCACGGGAAGCGGCACGCTGACCTTGGAGAAGAATTCCGTCAGCTTGGGCGCATCCTGCGTGAACTTCGTGTTCAACGCCGTAAAGACCGGGTTCTCGGGGTAAGCGCTGGGCTGGGGATTCTCACACTTGGGCGCGGTCAGACACTTGTGCTTCTCGGCGTCATAGGCAGGCATGTCGAGCTTGACCAGGTCCAGCGAACCCACCAGCGGTGTGGGGTACCAGTAGTAGAAGACGATGTTTTGTTTGCGCTTGTAGGCCGAGGTCAGGGCTGCCTTCTGGGCGGCCCCGGTGCCGGGCGAATAAAGCGTAAAGCTGTCTTCGAGCTTCAGTGCGCGATAGAGGTTGGTGCTGACCACCTCGCAACCCCAGCCCGCCGGGCAACCATAGAAACGACCTTTGCCCGGTTCTTCCCGGTCCTGAAACTCGTCCTTGTACTTCGGCAGATCCGCAGCCGACTTCAGTTCAGGAAAGCGTTCAGCGGTGTATTTCGGGATAAACCAGCCTTCGCCACCCATGTAGACGTCACCCACCCGTTTCACACGCCCTTCTTTCTCGGCCCGTTCCCAAGGTTCGGCCACGCTGTTCAGCCAGACTTCGGTGTTCACGTCGAGATCGCCACGTGAAAGTGCAGCCAGCGCAGGCAGGGTCTCGGTCGGCAACACTTCAGTTTTGCAACCAAAGCCTTTCTCGAGAATCGCACGTTGCACGTCGACCAGGATCAAGTTCGATTCCCAGTTCATGCCACCAAAGTTGACCGTACGGTTGACCTCGCATGTGGGGGTATCGGCTGCGTGGGCCAGACCGCCTGTGGCAGCCATCGCCAGGGCGAGTGTGATTTTTTTGATGGGGGTAATGCTCATAGGCTGATGCCTCCTTAAGGTTTCGGGCGCGCGGCGCTGCAAGATTGCAGACCGTGCCTTGGCGCTTAAAGGGAATGCAAGTTCGGGCCGAACCCGTACAGACAAACCTGCTCTAGCTGGTGATGCATCGCAACATTTCACGATGATCGGGTGGACATACGGCGATCGCGGGACGAGTGCCTCCCAATGCGGAAAACAAGGCGCCCACAACACTGTACGCAAATTGAAAGCAACTAAAAGAAGATGACTGCATTTTAGACATTTTTTTACGCTGGAACAATTCGCCGCGCCATCATCCAGTTACATTCGGGTCAAAATCAGACCGTTCCAGCGGACCTGCACACAGGAAAAAAACCGTCAATCACCTCTGTGCAGAGAACATTCATCGTGATCACATGAAGTTACAAAACCGCATGCAATTAGGCTGCTCTGCATGGAACTTATCGATAAATGTAATCCCGTCGCCAGGGATAGGACATATCCTTCGGATAATCCAGCTCGTCTGCACGGCCGCCGTGAGCGGGCTGAGCCAGAATTTGGTGCAATGCAATCCAGTTGTGTTCGAAGGCCATGGCGCATCCTGCCAGATACAGGCGGTAGGCCCGCAGCGAACGCGCACCTCGATCTCCCGCCAGAATCTCGCCGGCGCGGCTCAAGTTGGCTTCCAGGGCATCACTCCAGGCCCATAGTGTGCGCGCGTAGTGCGGTCGCAAGTTTTCGACATCGACAGATTCCAGCCCGCCCTGGGCGGCGGCCTCCAGCACGCGGCTGATGTGCGTCAATTCGCCACCCGGAAAAATGTACTTCTCGATGAAGTCGCCCATGCCATTGCCGAGCTGGTCATTGTGCAACCCGGCGGCGGTGATGCCGTGATTGAGGATCATGCCCCCTGGGCGCAACAAGCGGTTCAACTTGCCGAAATAGGCCCCCAGTTGCGCACGCCCTACGTGTTCAAACATGCCGATAGATGAAATTTTGTCGAAGGGTGCGGACTCGTCGAGTTGGCGGTAGTCCGTCAGTTCCATGTTCACCTGCCCCTTCAGGCCGCGCGCCTCGATCAGCCGATTGACATAGGCGTGCTGGTTGCGCGAGAGCGTGACGCCGGTGGCGCGCACGCCATAATGTTGCGCGGCCCAAAGCAGCAAACCACCCCAGCCGGCACCCACATCCAGCAATCGGTCGCCTGCGTGCAGTGCGAGCTTGCGGCAGATCAATTCGCATTTGGCTTCCTGGGCCTGGGCCAGGGACATGCCGGGCGTCTCGTAGTAGGCGCAGGAGTAAATGCGGCGAGGATCCAGCCACAAGGCATAGAAGTCGTCGGACAGGTCGTAGTGGAATTCGATCTGGCGCGCATCGCGCTCTTCGGAATGACGCCATGTGGACAGCATGCGTCGTATCAGTTCCGTCAGCCATCCCCCACGTGCGGCCTCGACCGGCGATCCTGGCAGGAATGCGGCTGCTGCACGCATCACATCGCGCATTTCTCCTTCGAAGGACACCTTGCCTTCGACGTAGTCCTGCCCAAGAATGCCCACCTGGCCCGATGCGGCGTGCGCGATGGCAGAGGCGTCGTGAAGAGTGAACCGTACGCGGTAGTCGGCCGGTCCGATCTTGCGACCGTCGGGTAGTACCAGTTGCAGTGGCGTCGGAATACTTGCGAGCTTGCGTTCGAGAGCAGACAGCAGTGGGTTCACAATCACTCCTCATCCGGGGGCCGGTAGCACGACTCTATTGGAAAACGGGCCTCAACGGAATGTCAACATGCCCGTGATAAAGTGGATTTCTTCTCAGTGGTCTTGCCAGGCAGGATCGAACGACCCACTTCATGCACCCCTCATCACAGTATCGATCCATGCCCGGTTGGCTCTACCTCATGGGCGCACTGACGGCAATCGGCCCGTTCTCCATCGACATGTATTTGCCCGCCTTCCCCACGATCGCGGCGGGGCTTGATGTCTCGCGTGGTGAAGTCGAGCGCACGCTGGCGGCCTATTTGATCGGCCTGGCCGTCTCGCAGATTTTCTATGGTCCCCTGGCTGATCGATACGGCAGACGGGTGCCGCTGATGCTGGGCCTGACTTTGTACATTGTGGCCGCGCTGGGATGCGCGCTGTCGCCCAACATCGAGTCACTGACATTCTGGCGCTTCGTTCAGGCAGTGGGCGGCGCCGCAGGCATCGTGATCCCGCGTGCGGTCATCCGCGATCACTACGACACGCAGCAGTCGGCTCGGGCGTTGTCCATGCTCATGCTGATCATGGGTCTGGCACCCATACTGGCCCCCTTGATAGGTGGCCAATTGCTGATATTCACGGGCTGGCGCGCCATGTTCTGGGTGATGATGCTGATCGGCGCCGCGTTGCTGCTATGTGTGATCTTCATCATGCGCGAATCCCTGCATCCCGACCGCGTGGTCCCGCTACGCGTGTCGACCATCCTGTCGAACTACGCTGGCCTGCTCAAACACCGCCGTTTCATGTTCCATAGCCTGGCAGGCGGGTTTGGTCAGGCGGGCATGTTCGCCTATATCATCGGCTCGCCCAGAATTTTCATCGAAATCTATGGCGTCGCCCCCCAGCATTACGGCTTTCTGTTCGGCCTGAATGCGCTGGCGCTGATCGTGGGCTCGCAGGTCAGTGCCCGACTGCTGCGCAACAGAACACCGGCCACCCTGCAGCGAGGCGCCCAGCATGTTCTGCTGGTTGCCGCACTCGTCGCGCTGGGGATTGCGCTGTCTGGCCAGATGACATTGGTAACCTTGATGATCTGCCTGATGGGCTATATGGCCAGCCAAGGCTTCGTCAATCCGAACTCGGCCGCGCTGGCGCTGAATGAACAGGGCGCGCGACTGGGCGCGGCGTCTGCGCTTCTGGGTACACTGCAGTTGACCAGTGGCGCGATCGCCGGCCTTGTCATGAGTGCCTGGCAGGCCGAATCCGCCCTGCCCCTGACCACGGCGCTGGCCACATGCGCCGCGCTATCGTGGCTCGCTGGCCGCAGAGCGCGACGTGAGAGTTGATTTATCCTTGTTTTTCAAGCTAGAATAGCTGGCTTATCCCTATACAAACACTATTTTTTGCCCTGGGCTCATACAAGTGTGGGGAAAGTGGCGAGTAAAAAACGAACGTTATCAGGCTTGCGTGGGCAAAACCGCAGCGAGCACTGGTCAACAATCGGACAACCTTTTACCCGCCCTTTTTCAACCAGCCCCTGGCGATTATTTATAAGAGGTGCATCCATGGCACGCGTATGCCAAGTGACCGGCAAAGGCCCGATGGTGGGCAATAACGTTTCGCACGCAAATAACAAGACCAAGCGTCGTTTTCTCCCCAACCTGCAATCGCGCCGGTTCTGGGTCGAAGCCGAAAACCGCTGGGTGCGTCTGCGCGTATCCACCGCTGCCCTGCGCACGATCGACAAGAATGGCATCGAGTCCGTTCTGGCCGACCTGCGTGCCCGTGGCGAACTGGCCTAAAGCCGTCGTCTTAGCCCTCTGAACTACTAGGAGCCCGACATGGCCAAAGGTATCCGCGAAAAAATCAAGCTCGAGTCGACTGCCGGCACGGGTCATTTCTACACCACCACGAAAAACAAGCGCAACATGCCGGAAAAGATGCTGATCAAGAAATTTGATCCCGTCGCCCGCAAGCACGTTGACTACAAGGAAACCAAGCTCAAGTGAGCCTGGTTCAGGCAAGTCGTGCCCGCATCGGCCCGACCTTGCCCACCGATGTATAGCGGCTTCACCGCCGCAGCGCCAGATATTGAAACACCCTGACAGCCGAGCCGGCTGTCAGGGTGTTTTTTTACATGCATTCCCGCATCCGGTCAGTCTTTCGCGGGCTCGCCCTGCAGCGTGCTGCCCGCCAGCATTTCACTCAGCCTGGCCACATCGGTATGATCCTGGCCTTTGCCCAGCGACTGCCCGGCAGCCGCCCACATTTCCCGGCATAAGGCAGCAAACGGTGTTGGCGTAGACGTCTCGGCACCCAGGCCCAGCGCAATGCCCAGATCCTTGATCATCAGGTCCAGACCAAATCCCGAGTTGAACTTGCGCGAGAGCACGAATTGCTTGAATTTCTTCTGCGTGGAGTTGTTCATGCCGGTAGAGGCGTTGAGCACATCGACCATCAGCTCAGGTGACAAACCGAAGCGTTGACCAATCAGCAGCGCCTCGATACCGATCAGAAAGCCGCCTGCCGACACCAGATTGTTGAGCGCTTTCATCGCATGCGCCGAGCCCACGTCGCCGGTGTGCTGCACGCTCGTCCCCATGGCCTGCAGGACAGGACGTACACGTTCGAGCACGTCCGCCGCACCGCCGAACATGATGGACAATTCGCCCGTGCGCGCACGCGG
The DNA here is from genome assembly GCA_041648375.1 of Burkholderiaceae bacterium. Lineage (GTDB taxonomy): Bacteria > Pseudomonadota > Gammaproteobacteria > Burkholderiales > Burkholderiaceae_B > Schauerella. The sequence continues at coordinate 11,171 of JBAZPE010000017.1, forward strand.
CACACCGCCGGAAACCGGCGCGTCAACCAAGATGCCACCCGCCTGCGTCACCTTCTCGGCCAGCAGCCGGGTATGCGTAGGCACGCCCGAACTCATCTCGACAATCACGGTACCGGCACGCATGCCGGCGAGCACGCCGCTTTGCCCCGTCAACACCTGCTCCACGATCACACTGGTGGGCAGCATGGTCACGATCACGTCCGCCTCTCGCGCCAGATCGGCGCAGTTGGACGCCGCACGTGCGCCGCTCTCGCCCGCAAAAGCCTGGGCCTGATCGGGCACCGCGTCATAGGCAATCACGTCGAAGCCGGCACTGCGCAGGCGGCTCGCCATGGGCCTGCCCATGCTGCCCACGCCGATGAAGCCCACCGTTTTCACTGACATGCCTTCCTGCTTGCCTACGCTCATTTCCGTGCTCCAGATCGTTCGAATTGATGGCCCCCGTCCAGCGTGAACGGCGCCGGGCAAGGATGCCCTTCGGAGGATTGTGTTCGCCGACACACTCGTATGTCAATAATATTGTCATGCAATCTTCTTGACAGTGCCGTGCAGCTGAAAACATACTCGAAGCCATGTACCGCCTGGCGATCACGCTACTATCCTTCCATGACCCATCCCAGCACCGCCCACTTCGAAAAACCTTCCACCCTGCGCAATCGGGTCGAGGACTACCTGCGCACCGCCATCATGGAAGGCCGCATGCGGGGTGGCGATCGGCTGCGCGAGAACGACCTCTGCGAGCAACTGGGCATCAGCCGTCCGACGCTGCGTGAAGCCCTGCGCACGCTGGAAGCCGAACGGCTGATCAAGATCGAACCCCATCGGGGCCCCAGTGTGATGGAGATTACCGAGAAGGCCGCGCGTGATTTGTATGCCCTGCGCGGACTGCTCGAGGGTTTCGCTGCGCACGAATTCGCGCGACTTGCCGACGACAGCGAGATCGACCGACTGAGCGCAGCCGTGCAGTCACTGCACACGCAGGCCGGTGCCCAGGATCGCCGCGGTCTGCTGGTGGCAAAAAAGAC
>JBAZPE010000018.1:0-12145 GCA_041648375.1 Burkholderiaceae bacterium
GGCATATCAACGCTACCCCGCAATGCACCATGAGAAACGTTCTTATTACAATGATCCGCGTGCGCGCAGCAGGGGCGCTTTGCCCGCTAGATGTAATACGCTGTCCGCGTCATGACCTTGGACATGGCACGCATTAACGTCTTGACCGGGAATGGCATGGGTTGGGCCCCTGCCCGCTCAGCCGTCAGGCGATGCTCGATCTCGTCGGTTTTCATCTGCTCGATCACCAGACGCGATGCGCGATCTTCCGGCGCCAGTGCCTGCAGATGACCGTCCAGGTGTGCTTCGACCTGACGCTCGGTTTCCGCCATGAAGCCCAGATTTCTGGGCACCCCGGCATAACCCGCCAGCACGCCAAGCGTGAAAGAGCCCGCGTACCAAAGCGGATTGAGCAGACTGGCCCGGCTGTTGAGATCATCGAGGCGGCGATTGCACCACGCCAGATGATCCACTTCCTCGGAAGCGGCCTGGCGCAGCACCTGTTTCGCGGGCGCGTCCTTGCACACCAGGGCCTGCCCGCGATAGAGGGCCTGCGCGCAGACTTCACCCACGTGGTTCACCCGCATCATGCCCGCCGAGCGCCGTGCCTGTTCGGGCGTGAGCGCGGCTTCGCCTTCGATACGCTGCGCGGGGTAGGGCCGTGCCGCGGTTGCGGCGCCGCTGAGCACTGTCAACGCCCGATCGACCTCGGCCAGCAGGCCATCGAGCCGACCCGGCCGACGCAGGAACGCGGGGGCCTTGGAAGATGCGGATGGGGTAGGCATGATCGATCTCTCTGATAACGTGAACCCTCAGTGTACCCAAGGTTAGAATGGACTTTTACTGAGGATCGCGTCATGGAATGCACAATAGATTGGGGTGGCCCGAGCGGCATGCTGTTCGTTGCCAAGACAGGCAGCGGGCACGTTGCGGCCATGGACGGCGCCCCTGAAGGCGGTGGCAATAATCTCGCGCCCCGGCCGATGGAAATGCTGCTCGCAGGCACCGGTGGCTGCACCGCCTACGATGTCGTGCTCATTCTCAAGCGGGGTCGACACGCCGTGACGGGGTGCTCGGTCAAGATGGCGGCCGAGCGCGCCGATGCCGATCCCAAGGTGTTCACCCGCATCCATTTCACCTTCACGGTTACCGGTACCGACCTGCCGGTCGCCGCCGTGGAGCGTGCGGTCAAACTCTCGCACGAAAAGTATTGCTCGGCCTCGGCCATGCTCGAGAAAACAGCCGAACTGACGTTCTCGGTCGAGGTCGTGAACACCCCCGCCGCTAGCCAGGCAGCCTGACCATGCAGCAATACGAAGACTTCATGCGCCACGTGTTCGAACACGGCACCGCCAAAACGGATCGCACCGGCACCGGCACACGTTCGGTGTTCGGCCATCAGATGCGCTTCGACCTGGCCGCCGGGTTCCCCATGGTCACGACCAAGAAGCTGCACACCAAGAGCATCTTCATCGAACTGCTGTGGTTCCTGCGCGGCGAATCCAACATCGCCTGGCTCAAGGAGCAGGGCGTGAGCATCTGGGACGAGTGGGCCGATGAGAATGGTGATCTCGGCCCGGTCTATGGGCATCAGTGGCGCTCGTGGCCCACGGCCAACGGTGGCCACATCGATCAGATCACCCAGGTGCTCGCGCAGATCAAGGCCCAGCCCGATTCACGTCGGCACATCGTGTCGGCCTGGAACGTGGCCGATATCCAGAACATGAAGTTGCCACCCTGCCATGCGTTTTTCCAGTTCTATGTCGCCGACGGAAAATTGTCCTGCCAGCTCTACCAGCGCAGTGCCGACATTTTCCTGGGCGTGCCGTTCAACATTGCGAGCTATGCCCTGCTCACGCACATGGTGGCGCAGCAATGCGATCTGGAAGTGGGTGATTTCGTCTGGACCGGTGGCGACTGCCATATCTACAGCAACCACTTCGAGCAGGTCGCGCTGCAACTCTCGCGCACGCCCTACCCTTATCCGACATTGAAGATCAAACGCAAACCCGAGTCGATTTTCGACTACCAGTACGATGATTTCGAGATCGTGGGCTACCAGAGCCATCCTCATATCAAAGGGGCTGTGGCGGTCTGACCGCCAGCGACCACCAATGCCCGCTTCCGTCACCCTGGTCGTCGCCTATGCGGCCAATCGCACCATAGGCATCAACAACACCCTGCCCTGGCGCCTGCCGGGCGATCTGGCCCACTTCAAGCGCACCACATTGGGCCGTCCCATCATCATGGGTCGCAAGACATGGGAGTCATTGGGGCGACCGCTGCCCGGTCGTCGCAACATGGTGATCAGCCGCCAGCCCGGCTATGCGGCCGCTGGCGCTGAAGTCTTCACCTCGATCGATGACGCGCTGGCGGTCTGCCTGCCCAGCGATGCCGTGTGCATCATCGGCGGGGCGCAGATCTATGCACAGGCGCTGCCGCTGGCCACACACGTCGAAGCCACCGAAATCAAGACAGCGGTCGAAGGCGACGCGCATTTTGTCGAACTGCCCGCTGCGCACTGGCGGGAAACCGCGCGCGTGGCACAGCCCGAAGAAAACGGCTGGCATTACGACTTCGTGTCGTACGCACGCCGGTAAACGCAGCGAAGCCGGCGCACGTGTCGCGCTAGGCGCGTTCGATCGCAGTCGTGGCACCCGACTCGCGCAGGAAATCCCACAGCTTGGGGTCATCGCTATAGGCAACGTTGAACCGCATCCAGGCCGTGTCCTCCTCGCTGGCTTCGAAGTATGAGCCTGGCGCCAGCCAGATACCTCGCGCCAGGGCCGCATCGACCAGGCCGTTGGCGCCCCGTGCCCGCCACTTGCCCGCCAGTCGCGCCCACAGGAACAGGCCCGCCTTGGGTTCGGCCCAGACATCCATGCCGTGCTCACGCAGCAGCTGCGTCACACGCCCATGCGCCATCGCCAGGTTTTCGCGCAGCCCCAGGATGTGCTGCCGATAATGCCCCTCGCGTTCGACCTGATGCACCAAACGCTCCATGATCTCGGGCGAGGTCAGGCCCAGCGCCATCTTGGTGCGCGCCAGATCGCGGATCAGGTCGCGATTGCCCACCAGATAGCCCACGCGCATGGCCGGGCTGATGGTCTTGGAATAGCCTCCTGCCGACACCACCCGATGCCCGCCGGACAGCGCGCCCAGCACGGGCGCCACGCCCGGCAACAGCTCACGCGAAATATCGTCCTCGATCACCCACATGCCGTGGCGCTCGGCCACCTGCAACAGCCGAAACGCATTGGCCATGCTCATGCTGGTGCCCGTGGGATTCTGCAACACGGTGTTCACGAACACGGCGCGCGGGCGATGGGCAGCCGCCAGGCGCCCGAGCGCCTCGCAATCCAGACCCTCCCGGGTACGCGGCACCGTGAGAATGCGCAAGCCCGACATGCGCAGCATCTGCAGCAGATTGGCATAGCAGGGCTGCTCCACCACCACCGTATCGCCCGGTGCAAGCAGGGTGCGCACCACCAGATCCAGCCCGCGCGTGACGCCCTGGGTCAGCAGCACCTGGGACGACTCCACGCTCATGCCGTGGGCCTCCAGACGCGCGGCGATGGTGTCGCGCAAAGGCGCATAGCCATAGGGATGGCCGTAGTTGATCAGTTGCGCCACCGGCACCCGCGTCAGATGCCGCAGGGCCGACTGCAGGCCGGCTTCGCGCAGCCATTCATCGGGGACCCAGCCTGATCCCGGTTTGATGGGAATGGATCGGTCGGCAAAGATGTCCGACAGCAGCCACGATGCGTTCAGGCTGGGCAGTTCCCAACCCGCGGCCACGGTGTCGCCACGGGGCGCGCCCTGGTGCGCCACCCGATAACCCGCACCCGCCCGCGCCGACAACCAGCCCAGCGACACGAGCTGCTGGTAGGCCTGCGCCACCGTATAGGTGCTCACGTCGTACTCGCGTGCGAATTCACGCACCGACGGCACGGCCATGCCCGGGCGCAAGGTCTGGGCGGCCAGAGCGGCGGTGAAGGCGTCGACGATCTGCTGCACCAGCGTGGGCGCCCGGGCCCGGTCACGTACCGGCTGAAACTCGATCATGAGAGAACTGTACAGTTGTGTTGCATGCAACTATACAGCCAGTGCATTATCGGATCACCGTATATTTAATTTACGCGACCATCACGCCAGAATGCGTTCATGGTTGGACATCAACGGCGACTGTGCACGATGCAGGCCGGTCGCCTAACGCCCCTTGCCGGAGTAGCGCTCATGAACACACGCACTGAAGTCGATCTTTCCCATCTGTGGCTGCCGTTTACGGCCAACAAACCGTTCAAGTCCCACCCCCGCCTGCTGGCCAGTGCCAAGGGCATGTACTACACCTCCGGCGATGGTCGCCAGATCCTGGACGGCACCTCGGGCCTGTGGTGCGTGAATGCCGGTCACGGGCGTCCTGAAATCGCTGCGGCGATTGCGGAACAGGCGTCGCAAATGGATTACGCCCCCAGTTTCCAGCTTTCGCATCCGGCCGCTTTCGAGGCCGCCACGGCGGTAGCCTCGTTCATGCCCGAAGGCATGGATCGCATCTTCTTCACCAACTCCGGTTCGGAGTCCGTGGACACGGCCCTGAAAATTGCCCTGGCCTATCACCGCGCACGCGGCGAGGGCCAGCGGGTGCGCCTGATCGGTCGTGAACGCGGCTATCACGGTGTGGGTTTTGGCGGCATCTCGGTGGGCGGCATCGTCACCAACCGCAAGACTTTTTCCGGCGCGCTGCTGCCGGCCGTCGATCACCTGCCCCACACGCATAACATCGAACACAATGCGTTCTCGCGTGGGCAACCCGCGTGGGGCGAGCACCTGGCCGACGAACTCGAACGCCTGGTCACCCTGCATGATGCGTCGACCATCGCTGCGGTGATCGTCGAACCCATGGCAGGTTCCACCGGCGTGCTCATCCCGCCCCAGGGCTATCTGCAACGGTTGCGCGAGATCACCGCCAAGCACGGCATCCTGCTCATTTTTGATGAAGTGATCACCGCATTCGGTCGCCTGGGCGCAGCCACGGCAGCCGAGCGTTTCGGTGTCACCCCCGATATCATCACGCTGGCCAAGGGCGTGAGCAACGCCGCCGTGCCCGCGGGCGCGGTGGCCGTCAAGCGCGAGGTGCACGACGCCGTGGTCAATGCTACATCGGCCGGCATCGAGTTCTTCCATGGCTACACCTACTCCGCACACCCGCTTGCGTGCGCTGCCATTGTTGCCACACTGAACATCTATCGCCGCGACAAGCTGTTCGAACGCGCAGCCGGTATGGCCCAGGCATTCGAAGACGCTGCGCACTCGCTCAAGGGTGCGCCCCATGTGGTGGACGTGCGTAACCTGGGTCTGGTGGCCGGTATCGAGTTGTCGCCGCGTGCCGGTGCACCCGGCGCACGTGCGGCCGAAGCCTTCCAGAAGTGCTTCGACCAGGGTCTGATGGTGCGTTACACCGGCGACATCATCGCCGTCTCGCCCCCGCTGATCATCGAGGCCAGCCAGATCACCGAGCTGTTCGAACGCATTCGCTCCGTCCTCAACGAGATCGCCTAATTTCCATGACTGTCACCACACTCACGCACTTCATCAATGGCCAGGCTGTGCCTGGCACCAGCGAACGCACCGCCGAAGGCTTCAACCCGTCGACCGGTGCGGTCGTCACCACGATCCCGCTGGCCAACACGGCCGACGTGGATACGGCGGTGGCCGCTGCGCGCGCGGCCTGGCCAGCCTGGTCTGAAACCCCACCCCTGAAGCGCGCCCGCATTCTGTTCAAGTTCAAGGCGTTGCTCGACGAGCATCAGGACGAACTGGCCGCCATGATCACCCGCGAGCATGGCAAGGTATTCTCCGACGCCCGCGGTGAGGTCACACGCGGCATCGAGATCGTCGAATTCGCCTGCGGCATTCCGCATCTGCTCAAGGGCCAGTACACCGAGCAGATCGGTGGCGGCATCGACAACTGGAGCGTGCGTCAGGCGCTGGGCGTGGTCGCCGGCATCACCCCATTCAATTTCCCGATGATGGTGCCCTGCTGGATGTTCCCCGTGGCCATCGCCTGCGGCAACACATTCGTGCTCAAACCCTCGGAACGCGATCCCTCGACCGCGATCCGCCTGGCTGAATTGTTCAAAGAAGCCGGCTTGCCCGATGGCGTGTTCAACGTCGTGCATGGCGACAAGCAGGCGGTGGATGCCCTGATCGAACACCCTGACGTTCAGGCCCTGTCGTTCGTCGGGTCCACGCCTATAGCGGAATACATCTACGCCCAGAGCACTGCTCGCGGCAAACGCGCCCAAGCCCTGGGCGGCGCCAAGAACCACATGGTGGTGATGCCCGACGCCGATCTGGACCAAGCCGCAGACGCCCTCATGGGGGCGGCCTATGGTTCGGCGGGTGAGCGCTGCATGGCGATTTCGGTTGCCCTGGCTGTGGGTGATGTGGGCGATGCCCTGATCGAGAAGCTCACCCCGCGTGTCAAAGCCCTGAAGGTGATGGACGGCATGAACGACGCGGCCGAAATGGGTCCGCTGGTGACGGCTCAGCATCGCGCGAAGGTGGTGGGCTACATCGAAGACGGTGCAAACGCCGGTGCCACGATGGTGGTGGACGGGCGCGAACAGCACATCGATGGCGAGAAGAGCGGCTTCTTCCTGGGTGGCACGTTGTTCGATCATGTCACGCCCGAGATGAAGATCTATCGTGAAGAGATCTTCGGTCCGGTGCTGTGCGTGGTGCGTGTGCCCGATTTTGCGGCAGCGGTCGACCTGATCAACCAGCACGAGTTTGCCAACGGCGTGTCCTGCTTCACCTCCGATGGGGGTGTGGCACGTGCTTTTGCGCGCCAGATTCAGGTGGGCATGGTGGGCATCAACGTGCCCATTCCCGTGCCGATGGCCTGGCATTCGTTCGGTGGCTGGAAACGCTCGCTGTTCGGCGACCACCATGCCTACGGCGAAGAAGGTGTGCGGTTCTACACCCGCTATAAGAGCGTGATGCAGCGCTGGCCCGACAGCATCGACAAGGGTGCGGAGTTCACGATGCCCGTGGCGAAATAGTCCGACCCCGGCCCCGCAGCATGCGGGGCCGGGTCCGTCATGGCCGCCAAACTTGTACGACAACCGCCTATAATGCGGCCAGCAGGGGCCCACGCCCCGGTTGGCAACTGAATGGCGACTATGACCTCAATTCCCGCTCCTCGCGCACGCAAGCGTGCCCGCAGCCTGACCGACGAAGTGGTCAACGACCTGTCCGCCCGCATCCGGGAGGGCGAGTATGTCCCTGGCCAGAAGCTGCCGACCGAATCCGAAATCATGCACGATCAGGGCGTCAGTCGCACCGTGGTGCGCGAAGCTATTTCGCGGCTGCAGGCCGCAGCGCTGGTCGAAACACGCCATGGCATCGGCACTTTTGTGCGCGAAGCCCCCACCGACAGCAGCTTTCAGATCGACACCGCCAGCATTCTTACCATGCTCGATGTCATGGCCGTGCTCGAATTGCGCATCAATCTGGAGAGCGAAGCGGCAGGCATGGCGGCCACGCGGCGCAGCGAATCGCAACTGCGCCAGATGCGGCAGGCCCTGGACGACTTTGCGCATCATATCGCCGCACGCACCGGCAATGCCGTGAACGCCGACGTCGCGTTTCACCTGAGTATTGCAAGCGCCACGGGCAACCGGTACTACGTGGAAATCCTCAGTCAGCTTGGCAACACCATCCTGCCCCGCACGCGTGTGAACTCTGCGGCGCTGGCCGATGCCAGCCAGCTGGACTACCTGCAGCGGGTCAATCGAGAGCACGAAGAAATCCTGGCGGCGATCAGCCGACAGGATGCCGACGGCGCGCGCGCGGCCATGCGCACGCATCTGACCAACAGCCGCGAACGCCTGCGCCGCGCGCACGACGCCGCCGATCGGGCGCGTCAGGAAGGCCTGGGCAGCGAGTCCTGAGCCGGCCTGCGACGCTACCGCATACAAGAACGCCCCTGTCGCACGGATCGTTGCAAACCGCATCTGCATGTTGTACGATAACTGACATCAGCGCTGCAGTGGGCAGCGTCACAGCACAACGCCTCACCTCTTCATTGCCTTTTTCGGATCTGTCATGACTTCACCGCAAGAACTCAAAGCCATCGTGTCGGAAGGCCTGCTCTCCTTCCCCATCACCGATTTCGACGAACAGGGCGACTTCCGTCCGAAGAGCTACATCGAGCGTCTGGAATGGCTGGCCCCTTACGGCGCCACTGCGCTGTTCGCCGCCGGCGGCACGGGTGAGTTCTTTTCGCTTGAGCCCAAGGAATACAGCGATGTCATCCGCACCGCCGTGCAAACCTGCAAGGGCAAGGTACCGATTCTGGCTGGCGCCGGTGGCAGCACCCGTGCAGCGATCGCCTACGCACAGGAAGCCGAGCGTCAAGGCGCGCACGGCATTCTGCTGCTGCCGCACTACTTGACCGAAGCCAGCCAGGACGGCATCGTGGCCCACGTGCAGCAAGTGTGCGCATCGATCAAGATCGGCGTCATCGTCTACAACCGTGCCAACTCCAAGTTGACCGCGCAGTCCTTGCTCAAGCTGGCCGACACCTGCCCCAACCTGATCGGCTTCAAGGATGGCGTGGGCGAGATCGAGCCCATGGTGCGCATTCGCCGCACGCTGGGCGACCGCTTCTCCTACCTGGGTGGCCTGCCCACCGCTGAAGTCTATGCTGCGGCCTACAACGCCCTGGGTGTGCCGGTCTATTCGTCGGCCGTGTTCAACTTCATCCCGAAAACGGCCATGGAGTTCTATCGCGCCGTCGCCACCCTGGACTACGCCACGACCGACCGTCTGATCGACGAGTTCTTCCTGCCTTACCTGGATATTCGCAATCGCAAGGCCGGCTATGCCGTGAGCATCGTGAAGGCCGGTGCCCGCCTGGTCGGCCATGATGGTGGCCCGGTGCGTGCGCCCCTGACCGATCTGACCGAAGAAGAAACGGCTCAACTGGACGCGCTCATCAAAAAGCTCGGTCCCCAGTAATCGACCATCTTTCTGAACCCCGCTGCCGGTCGCTGAGGTCAGCGTCGGCGCCCGATGACGTGAATAACCTTCACGCCATCGGGCGTTCGACGCGCCTGGCGACCGGCTTATTTCATTTGGAGAACACATGATGAACATTTCCGGCGACATGCTGATTGGTGCACGCACCGTGCACGGCACCCAGGGCGTCACGCGCGCCATCAACCCGGCCACCCGCGAAGAGATCGAACCGGCATTCGGCATGGGCACGCCCGATGACGTGAATGCGGCGTGCGCACTGGCGCAGGCAGCATTCGATCCTTTCCGTTCGGCGCCCATCGAAACACGCGCGGCATTTCTGGAAGCCATCGCACAGAACATTCTTGATCTGGGCGACACATTGATCGAACGTGCCCAGGCTGAAAGTGGTTTGCCCCAGGCACGCCTGCAGGGCGAGCGCGGCCGCACGGTGGGCCAACTGCGCCTGTTCGCGCGCGTGGTGCGTGACGGCCACTTCCAAAGTGCCACCATCGATCCGGCACAACCCGAGCGCACCCCTGCTCCGCGGTCGGATCTGCGACTGCGCAAAATCCCTGTCGGCCCGGTCGCCGTCTTCGGCGCCAGCAACTTCCCCCTGGCCTTTTCAGTGGCTGGTGGCGATACAGCATCGGCGTTTGCTGCGGGCTGCCCTGTCGTCGTCAAAGCGCACAGCGCACATCTGGGCACTTCCGAACTGGTGGGTCGCGCGATTCAAAAAGCAGTGGTAGACGTCGGCCTGCCCGAAGGCGTGTTCTCGCTGCTGATCGGCGCGGGTCGCAGCATCGGTGAAGCGCTGGTGGCGCACCCCGTGATCAAAGCGGTGGGTTTCACGGGATCGCGTCAGGGCGGTCTGGCACTGGTCAAGATTGCCAACGGCCGCGCCGAACCGATTCCCGTGTACGCGGAAATGAGCAGCATCAACCCCGTGTTCCTGTTGCCTGCAGCGTTGCGCAATCGTGGCGCACGCATCGGGTCGGATTTCATCGACTCGCTCACCATGGGCGTGGGTCAGTTCTGCACCAACCCCGGGCTGGTCATCGCGCTGGCCGGCCCCGACCTGGACGCCTTCACGGCGGCAGCCGAGCAAGCGATCGCCAAGAAAGCAGCAGCCACCATGCTCACGCCCGGCATCTTCCAGGCCTATGAATCCGGCGTCGAGAAACTGGCGGCCCAGCCTGGTGTCAAATCGATCGGCAAAGGCCAGGACACGAATGCGGCGGCGTGTGCGCCCCAACCTCGTTTGTTCTCGACCGATGCGCGCACCTTCCTGGCCAGCAAGGCGCTGGAAGATGAAGTCTTCGGCCCGGCCTCGCTCGTGGTGGCATGCAGCACGCAGGAGGAAGTGCTGGCCGTTGCGGAACATGTGGAAGGTCAGCTGACGGCCACCTTGCAATGGGATGCCGGCGACGAAGCCGTCGCACGTGCGCTGATTCCGGTGCTCGAGCGCAAGGCGGGTCGCATCCTGGCCAATGGCTTCCCTACGGGGGTGGAAGTCTCGCACGCCATGGTCCATGGTGGCCCCTTCCCGGCGACCTCGAACGCGGCATTCACTTCCGTGGGCGCAAGCGCCATCGACCGCTTCCTGCGTCCGGTGTGCTATCAGGATATTCCCGACAGCCTTCTGCCCGAAGCGCTGCAGGCGGCCAATCCGCTTGGCCTGTGGCGTCTGGTGGACGGCGAACGCGTCAAGGCGTGATCGCGCTCGCATGACGATGATGGTTCGCCGTGCGTGCGCGCGCAGTGCGGACCATCACCGACAGCGGTCATGGATTCATACCCTTGCGAAAAGAACTGGTCGTCGAATAGCTTGTCCCGAAAGGCCGAGGGTGCATAGCCGAACTTGCGATGGATATCGCGCGAGATATGCGAGGCCGAGGAATAGCCGTTCACCAATGCCACGTTCAATATGCTGTGCGACTTGGTGACGATATCAAGCAGCGCATTGACGGCGCGCCAGTGCGACAGGGTGGACTTCGCATTATGACCAAGCATCTTCTTGCACAGCTTGCGGAAGTACGATGTCGACAGACCGTAGGTCCTGCAAATATCAAGCAGGCGATCCCGCCCCTGGGCATGATCCTGCAATAGAAAACTGATCAGCGAATACGCTTCTCGGCTGCGGGCGTATCGAATCATCGCCTGATGTGTCGGGTCGCTTTCGAACACCTGCTTGAACAGCCACGCACGAAACGCATCGTCGCTGGCCACGCAATCCTGTGTGGCGGTCAATACCACCTCGCTCAAGCGGGTCGCGGCGCGAACGTCCATGGAGGACGGCATTGACTGGCGCGGGCGGGGCGCCGCATCGAGAAACGCGAGGAACGCTGCCACGCGATCCATGCAGATACGCTTGTATCTCGTGGCGCCACGCGCGACCAACTGCTTGGGGGTGCGCGACACAACCAGCACGACGTCTGCCTGTTCGCTCGCTGTCAGCGGTTCGCCCGCCATCCAGACCGGCCCATCGAATGCCATCGCAACGTCTGGTTGCGTACACAGACCGGCAGGCAGCGGGGACCACTCGAGGTCACATCCGAACGCTCGCATCCGAGGCACATCCGATGCCGACGTGATCAGCCTGCCGACCTCGCTTGACGTATTTTTCTCCATCGCTTCTACCCTCCGATCTGATCAGCCATGTGCTGAATCCCGCCTGCGGCCGTCTACACGCGGGTCGATCTCGGAGCAACTCAGAGAGGATGATCGAAACTTGATTGCCTAAGTAGCGACCAGCGATGCAGGACGTTGGCAGACGTCACAGTGGGCAAGTTTTACTTCATGATTTATGCGATTTCGTGGAGAAATGGTCGCCATTACTTGGAACGAATCAATCCGCGCCCGCCAGCGCGATCATGGCCAGATACCGCTGCGCTGCGGCGCGCAGCGATCCCGCCTCTTGGCTTGACAGGCAGGCCTCGAAGCAGCGCCTGGCCGACTCGAGTTGCCCGAGCATCAAATGGCATTGGCCTTCGAAAAACATGGGCCGCATCGCGCCGCCATTGAGCATTCGAACCATGCGATACAGATCGATGGCCTGCGCATACTGTTTTTTCAACTGATAGATTGCCGCCAGCCCCAGCGCGTAATCAGGATTGGAAAAATCGTACATGCACAAGTAGCGGAA
>JBAZPE010000019.1:0-12050 GCA_041648375.1 Burkholderiaceae bacterium
CGCCGCGCCATAGTCGCGCCGCTCGTCGCCGAACACCTCGCGAAACCGGGCCAGCCAGGCGGTGTCGCGCACCAGCCGATCCCAGTAGTAGTGCCCGATCTCGTGCCGAAAGTGTCCCAGCAGCGTGCGATAGGGCTCGTGCATCGCCTCCCGTAGCCGCGCACGATAGTCATCGTCGGCTTCCAGCACATTGATCGTGATCAGGCCCTCGTCGTGCCCGGTAAGGGGCAGCGTTCCATCCGCCTCAGGGCCAACCAGGTCAAAGGCAAGCCCGCCCTCGCCCACCGACGATGCCGCGTCCACCGGCAGGCCCAACGTCAGAAGCTGGGCAATCAGACGTCGTTTAGCTGACTCAAGCTTGTGCCAGCGCGCGGGATTGCCCAGCAGCGAAAGATCGGGAATCGTACGGTTAAGGCGACACGCCAGACAAAACGCGTGCGGGTCGCCGGCCGGCACCAGCCAATTGCACATCGCAGCGGAGACGAGGTTGGCGCAGCGGCGATAGGTGGGGCCGTCGGGCTGATCCGACACGCGCCAGGTGTCGGTGCCAAGCCCAGACGCCATACCATTGCCCGACATGTCGCCGGCCATTTGCTGGGGCACTGGCGTAAGCGCCAGCAATTCGCCGCGGTCAGTTTCGAAGCCCAATTGCGCGCCACAGGCGACGCAATGGGTATTGCCGAAAAACACGGTTTGCCCACAACGGCAATGAAAGATTTTGGAGCGCGATTCAGGGACCTGACTCGCGTGCGCATTGGCCAGCCGGGAGCCAATCACGTTGAAAAAATTACTCATGGGCGACCGCCGGAAAGGGAGATGACTGCTCAATGCAATTCTCGCACCTAAGTGGCCCGATTCCGCTGCGTGACCGGATGTCGATTGAAACAGTACGGTATCAACCCCCTGCCGTGTTCGTCACTGGCAGGGGGCGATCACGGCGCCGCTCAGGCCACGGCTTGTCGCTGCTCGGACTTCAGGGCCTGCATATGGTCGGCCAGCTCAGCAATCGTGAGGGCAACCAGACCATGTTTGACGGCATAGCGCTCTAGCGCATCACCACGCATCATGGTGCCATCGTCATTCATCAGCTCGCACAGCACGGCAGCGGGCGTGAGACCGGCCAGCGTGGCGAGGTCCACGGATCCTTCGGTGTGGCCACGTCGGGCCAGCACGCCACCAGGCTGAGCACGTAAGGGAAACACATGCCCCGGGCTGACGATGGCGTGCGCCGGCTTGGATGTATCGATGGCGGTGCGGATGGTGGTGACGCGATCAGCGGCCGATACCCCGGTGGAGACACCGTCGCGCGCCTCGATACTGACCGTGAAGGCGGTGCTGAATCGACTTTCATTGTGGGGCACCATGGGCGGCAGACCCAGACGCGTGATGCCATCGTCATCGAGGCACAGGCAGACGATGCCGCTGCAATCGCGTATGAGTTGAGCCATGATCGGCACGGTCAACCGGTCGGCGGCCACGATCAGATCGGCCTCGTTTTCGCGATCGAAGTCGTCCATCAGAATGACGGGCCGGCCCAGACGCAACTGGTGCAGGGCGCGCGTGAGACGTACGGAGAAAGGCTGGGAGGTGAAGGCAAGCGTGCGCGGGTGGCGCGACGCGGCAGTAACAGCAGACAAAACAGACATTGAAACGCTCTCGCAAAAAGGGTTGGCGAAAAACGTTTCAGGGCTTTCAATGACAAGCCCTCCGCAGGCGCGACGGGTGAACACACCCCGCACTGGCGGAGAACACATCTTCTCTTATCCGGACTATCACCGTCGGCCCTGGCATCGCACCAGATCTGCTGACCTCCGGCATCAGCCGGAGCGCTCGCGGGCTCGCCGCATTTGCGACCTACCGCCGGTGGGGAATTGCACCCCGCCCTGAAGACGTACTACGTTGCCGGGAGGGCAACGCTGCCAGTATAGCGGGCGAGGTCCGACCCTGCACGGCGGGCGCCCCACCGCTTGCTGGCATCAGTACCTGATCACGCGCCGTCGGCGCCGATGCGATCCATCGCTTTCCAGATCTTGGCGCCCTCAAGGCGCTGGATCAGCCAGGCGCGCGCTTTCACGGTGTTGCCAGCCTGGGTGGTGTAGGCGTCCACCCACACCTTGATTTCCTGGTCGTTGACCACGCTGCACTGACCGGTGGCCAGGCTCTCGTCGTCAAACGTCACCGAAACGGGGCACGAGGTGCCCGCCGGGGGCAAGGTGTCCACGCGCACGCCGCAACCGGCGTACGCTAAAGGCGCGCGAAAATGGATATGCATGTCTGATCCTCAGGAAAATTTACGTGCGGCGTCCAGGGCCAGCCCGGCACCGATACTGCCAAAAAGGTCGCCTTCACGGGCCTTGGCCTGCGGCAGCAGCGCCGACAGCCGTTCGCGTAGCAGGGGCACGCGACTGGTGCCGCCCGTAAAGAACAGCGTGTCGACCTGATCGGGTTGCACGCCCGCGTCGGCCAGCAAGGCGGTGACCGTGGTTTCGACCTTGGCAACCAGGCGTTCGACTGCAGAATCGAACTGTTCGCGCGACACGGCGACATCCAGATCCTGTGCGATACGCGACATGTCGATGCGTGTTTCACCACTGTCGGACAGCGCAATCTTGCCCTCCTCGACCTGCATGGCCAGCCAGTGGCCACTGCGCTCGCGCACCAGCTTGAGCAGAAGATCGATCTTGTCTTTTTCCGCAGACTGCGCGCGGATGAAATCGAAATGATCGGCTGCCTTGCGGGTGTAGGCGTTGTTGATGGTATGCCAGCAGGCCAGGTTGGAATATTGCGTGGATGGTACATCCTTGCCATTGTGAAAACGGCTGCCCAGTCCGAGCAACGGCATCACGCTGGCCAGGCTGAGCTGTTTGTCGAAGTCCACCCCGCCGATATGCACACCGCCATGGGCGAGAATGTCGTCGCGTCGATCTACCTTGCCGGCCCGCTCGGGACCCACACGAATCAACGAGAAATCGGACGTGCCCCCGCCAATATCAATCACCAGCACGAGCTCTTCGCGATCAATCCGTGACTCGTAGTCGAATGCCGCCGCGAGCGGTTCGTATTGGAAGGAGATATGTTGGAATCCGATCTGTCGTGCGATCTCTTCGAGCGTGTCCTGCGCCAACTGATCAGCCTGGGGGTTGTCGTCCACAAAATACACGGGACGGCCCAGCACGACTGAATCGAAGGGCCGACCGGCGGCCTGCTCCGTGCGCACCTTCAATTCACCGATGAAGCGGGTGAGCAGCGTTCGGAACGGCAGCGCCCTGCCCTGCACTTCGGTATGGCCATCGATGAGCGAACTGCCCAGCAGGCTTTTCATGGATCGCATCAGGCGGCCGTCATAGCCGGCCAGATAATCGGCCAGCGCTGCCCGGCCATAGCTGACCTGGGCATCTTCGTCGTGAAAAAAAATCGCAGAGGGCAATGTCGGCTTGCCGTCTTCGAGCATGAGGAGGGATTGACGACCCGGGGAGATCCAGCCAGCAGTGGAATTGGACGTCCCGAAGTCGACGCCGCAGGCGTTGGACATCGGTGTGCACACAGAAATAATCGATGCGGCAGTGTAGACCAAGCCGACCGTGCCGGTCGCAACATCCACGGCTATGCCAGACAAGGTGCACGATTCGTGCGACAGTACGGGCATAACTTACGGAGAATGACCTTATGGGTGTAACCACCATCGTCCTCATTGCTGTGCTGGCGGTCCTCGTCATCTATGTCATCAGCATCTACAACCGGCTGGTGTCGCTGCGAAATCGATTCCAGAACGGTTTTGCCCAGATCGAAGTGCAGCTCAAGCGTCGTCATGACCTCATTCCCAACCTGGTGGAAACTGCACGCGGCTATCTGACGCACGAGCGCGAGACGCTGGAAGCTGTCATTGCGGCGCGCCAGGGCGCGGCCGAGGGCCTGAAAGCGGCTGCCGCCAATCCCGGTGACCCTGCGGCCATGGGTCGCCTGGGCCGTGCCGAAGGTGCGCTGGGCAGTGCAATGGGTCGCCTGAACATTGTGATGGAAGCCTATCCGGATCTGAAGGCGTCGCAAAACATGCAGCAGCTCTCCGAGCAACTGACCAACACCGAGAACATGGTCGCCTTTGCCCGTCAGGCCTATAACGACAGCGTCATGGCGTACAACACCTATAAGCAGAGCTTCCCCCCGGTGGCCATTGCCGGTCTCGTGGGTCACGGCCAGGATGCGACCTTGCTTGAATTCGAAGACAGTGCCGCCATCCAGGCAGCGCCGAAGGTCAGCTTTTGACGTCGAAACCGCCTGCTGCCATGGATTTTTTCTCTCATCAGGACACGGCGCGCCGCAAGACCGGCCTGCTCGTCGCGTTGATGTCGCTCGCGGTGGTCAGCATGATAGGCATTACGGTGGCTGCCGTGGTGCTGACCCTGGCGTTTTTTGATGGCAACCTGCCGCAAGGGGTGCCACTGGGTCAGCGCCTGGCCTATGCATGGTCCATGATGGATGTGAACATGGCCGCCACCATTGCCCTTGGCGTCGGTGGCCTGGTGCTGTTGGGCAGCCTCTACAAACGCTTCCAGCTGCGTGCGGGAGGGCGCGCCGTCGCCGAGTCACTCGGGGCACGCAAGCTCGTGCCCGACAGCCCGTCACTGACCCACGAAGAACAACAGTTGTTGAACATCGTGCGGGAAATGGCGCTGGCCGCCAGCATGCCCACGCCCGATGTCTATCTGATGGACGATGATGCAATCAATGCGTTCGCGGCGGGTAGAAAGCCTGAGGATGCGGTGATCGGCGTGACGCGTGGCTGCATCATGCGGCTGGACCGTGAAGGCCTGCAGGGCGTGATTGCCCACGAATTCAGCCATATCGTGCATGGCGACATGCGCATGAACCTGCGACTGGTGGCGGCGCTGCACGGCATTTTGCTGATCGGCCTTGCTGGCTACTACCTGCTGCGCGTGGCGCCGCTGAGGCGGCGCACATCCAGCAAGGACAACAGCGCATTGGTGATGATGGTGATCGCACTCGTGCTGATCGTGATCGGATTCGCCGGCACCTTCTTCGGCAATCTGATCAAGGCCGCCATCAGCCGTCAGCGCGAATATCTGGCGGATGCCTCGGCCGTGCAATACACGCGCAATCCCAATGGCATCACCAAAGCGCTCAAAAGCATAGGTGCCAGCGCGTCAGGCTCGCGCCTGGCCGCCACGCATGCGCCCGACTTCAGCCATATGTTCTTCGGTGAAGCAGTGGGCGGCGCGTTCATGTCGCTGCTGGCGACTCATCCACCGATCCAAGATCGCATCAAGCGACTTGAGCCTGGCTGGGACGGGACGTTTCCGACGCAAGGCTAGCCTTGCGCCAGGGCGCGGCCGATCACCATCCGCTGGATATCGTTCGCGCCCTCGTAAATCTGGCAGACCCTGACATCGCGATAAATGCGCTCGACAGGGAAATCCGACACATAGCCATAGCCTCCGTGAATCTGGATCGCATCGGAGGCCACTTTTTCGGCCGCCTCCGAGGCAAACATCTTGGCCATGGAAGCTTCGGTCAGGCAGGGCAAGCCCGCATCTTTCAGCATCGCCGCACGCCAGACCATCAGACGGGAGGCGTCAACCTGTGTAGCCATATCTGCCAGCCGAAAATTCACCGCCTGATGTTCGATTAGCGGCTTGCCGAAGCTTTCGCGCGTTTTGGCATAAGCCAGTGCGGCCTCGAGCGCCGCCCGCGCCATCCCGACACTCTGGGCAGCGATGCCAATGCGACCAGCCTCCAGGTTGGACAGCGCGATGCGATAGCCCGCACCCTCCTCCCCGATCAGAGCGTCCATCCCCACCCGGCAGTCCTCGAACAGAATCTGGGCCGTATCACTGGCCCGTTGCCCCATCTTTTCTTCCAGCCGACCCACGATATA
This sequence comes from Burkholderiaceae bacterium, assembly GCA_041648375.1. Taxonomy (GTDB): domain Bacteria; phylum Pseudomonadota; class Gammaproteobacteria; order Burkholderiales; family Burkholderiaceae_B; genus Schauerella. The sequence goes on from JBAZPE010000019.1 coordinate 5,894, forward strand.
ACCCGGTGTGCGGGTGGGCACCAGAAAGCATGACATGCCCTTTTTGCCGGCCGCCCGATCGGTAATGGCAAGCACGATGGCCACGTCGGCATGCTTGCCGCTGGTGATGAACTGCTTCACGCCGTTGAGCACCCACTGATCACCCTCGCGCCTGGCCTGCGTGCGGATCGCCGACGCATCCGAACCGACATGCGGTTCGGTCAGACAAAAGCAGCCCAGCACTTCGCCACGCGCCAGCGGTCTGAGCCATTTTTCCTTCTGGGCATCGGTGCCAAAGCGCTCGGTAATGCCGCAAGCCAGCGAGTTCTGCACGCTGACAATGGTGGAGGTGGCCCCGTCGCCGGCTGCAATCTCCTCGAGCGCCAGAACCAGACTCATGTAGTCCATGCCGGCACCGCCCCAGTGTTCCGGCACCGTCATGCCCATGGCACCCAACTCACCGAGCCCTTTGAGCGCCTCGGCTGGAAAGGTGTGCTCACGGTCCCACTGAGACGCATAGGGTGCCAGTTGCGCCTGCGCAAAGGTGCGCATGGCGTCGCGAATCATTACGTGCTCGGGGGTCAGAATCATGAATGCGTCTCCGTCTGTTTATTATCGTGGCCGATGCCTGCACTGCGGTGCCCGACACCCGCAAATTGGCTCATCCTCGCGGGTGGTGTTGCGCGTGCAGCGTCTTGAGCCGCTCGCGCGCCACATGGGTATAGATCTGTGTCGTGGAAATATCGGAATGCCCCAGCAGCAATTGCACCACACGCAGGTCTGCGCCGTGATTGAGCAAATGGGTCGCAAAGGCATGGCGCAATACGTGCGGCGAAATCGGTGCGCGCACCTCGGCACGCTGCGCATATTTCTCCACCAATTTCCAGAACATCTGTCGACTCATGGCCGTGCCCCGGATGGTGATGAACAGTGCCTGATCCGGCCGCGCCCGCAGCAATGCCGGTCGCGCCTCCTTCAGATAATGATCGATCCAGTGGCTGGCCTCGCCACCCAGGGGCACGATGCGGGCTTTGTCGCCCTTGCCATGGGCCACGCGCAACACCCCCTGATTCAGATCGACGTCCAGCACGCCCAGGCCCACGAGTTCGGACACGCGCAGCCCGGTCGCATAGAGCGTCTCCAGCATGGCGCGGTCGCGTATGCCCAGGGGTGTGGCGACATCGGGCGCGGCCAGCAGGGCCTCGACCTGGTTTTCCGACAAGGTTTTCGGAATGCGCATGGGTTGGCGGGCCGATTCGATGGCCAGACAGGGGTCGGCGGGCGTGAGATTCATGCGCAGCGCCCACTGGTAGAACCGGCGCAATGTGGACAGCCGGCGATTCAGCGTGGTGGCAGAGGTGCGATGGTGTTCCAGCGCGAGCCACGCCTGCACGTGGTGATCGCACGCAGCAAAGGGGCCGAGGCCGTGTCCGTTTTCCAGCCACTGCACGAACAGGCGCAGATCGGTTCTATAGGCTGACAACGTATTCTTGGAGAGCCCGTCCTCCAGCCATAGTGCCTGGACGAACCTGTCGATTGCAGAGGGAGGGGGTGAAACGGTCATTTGCGCTCGGTTGACGGCTCACATCGTGTCCACGGGTTCGGCCAGCGCGTTACACTTGCGGCGAAGCCCTCTGGAATGGATGCCTATGTCTGCGTACGATAAACTGTTTTTGGCCGGTCAGTATCTGGCGCCCCACCATCTGGTGTCTCGCGCCTATGGTATCGCGGCGCAATGCCGCCACCCCGCTGCCAAGAACTGGATGATCGACACCTTCATCCGACGCTATGACGTCGACATGAGTCTGGCGCAGCAACCCGATCCACACGCCTACGAACACTTCAATGCCTTCTTCACCCGGGCACTCGCGCCCGGCGCCCGCCCGTTGTCGGATCAGGAAGATGCCCTGCTTTGCCCTGCCGATGGCGCCATCAGCCAGCTGGGCGATATTTCGAACGATCGCATCTTTCAGGCGAAGGGACACGACTACAGCACAACCGATTTGCTGGGCGGCTGTCCCCTGCGTGCCGCACCGTTTGCGGGCGGGTCGTTCGCCACCATCTATCTGGCGCCAAAAGATTACCATCGGGTGCACATGCCACTGGCAGGCACCCTGACTGAAATGATCCATGTGCCGGGCCGCCTGTTTTCGGTCAATCCGCTTACCGCCCGCCACGTGCCCGCCCTGTTCGCACGCAACGAGCGCGTGGTCTGCATGTTCGACACTGAGTTCGGGCCCATGGCCGTGGTGCTGGTGGGTGCGATGATCGTGGCGTCGATCGAGACGGTGTGGGCTGGCCTGGTTGCACCGCGCAGCAAAGGGGTGCACGTCACCACATATGGTCAGCCGAACCAGGCGCCGGCGGCAGGCATTCGCCTGGAGAAAGGGGCCGAAATGGGTCGCTTCAAGCTGGGCTCGACCGTGGTCGTGCTGCTGGGGCCGCAAGCCGCACGCTGGCGCGACGACCTGACTAAGCTTTCTCCCGTGCGCATGGGTGAAGCCATGGGTGAAACACTGATTCGCATGCCCGCCTAAGTCGCCCAGCGCAGGTGCAAGGTTTGTGCGTGCAAAAAAATGGCCATCGACCTTATGGATCTATGGCCATTGCGTTGCAGCGACACACTTGTCAGGCGGCGATGTTGTCGCGCTCGCGCAAGGGGAAGGTTAGACCGATGATGCCGCTGATCAGTTGTGCACGGGCTTCGGACGTCACACTTTGCACACCGAAGAGCTGGTTTGACCAGTAGCTGTCCACCGCCATGCGCGCAATCATCAGCGAATCGTTCTGGTGGGTTTCTGCCTCAAGGGCGCGTTGATAGCTGTTCGATGCATCGCGCCACAGGTACATCAGCGCCGGGTTCACCACGAATGCCGTCATGAGCCCACTCCAGCGACGCGAATCGGCCGGGCTGCGATACACGGACAACACCATGTTGGCATAGGCGCGAGTCATGCGGCCGTATGGCTCTTCATCGTTCGCAGCCAGGGTGTAGACCTCGCCCCAGAACGTTTCCAGCAGTGTCTTCACGAACTCTTCGATGAGGACGCTTTTGGTGGGGAAATGATGCAGCAGCGCGCCCTTGCTGACCCCTGCCCGCTTGGCGACTGCCTCGAGCGTAAAGGTGGTGGCGCCCGCCAGGGCGACCGCTTCACCCACTGCATCGAGCAGGCGCTTGCGGGTCGAGTCGATTGGAAGGGTTGCTGAATCGAGTGCGTTGACTTCTGAAGCCATAGTTGTCTCCCGGAAAGTGCTCGAAGCGTAGCGCCACCCTTATGTAACGTGGGCGATACCGATGGTTTTGGGCACGTTTTTGGGAAATTTCCCAAGAATTAGGCGTCAAAGAGGCGTCGACAGCCTCAAAAAAACTGCCCGCTGGGCGAATGGATTCGTCCCAGCGGGCAGCGTCTACAGCAAGCCGGACCAGCCGGCATGGTGCTTATTTCAGATCGAGGCGATTGATCTTGGCGCCGTCCAGCGACACGCCGGCCATCAGGCCAGCATTGTTCAGCACGAAGCCGACGACGGGCTTGCGCACCGTGTTGGAATCGATGCTGCCGTTCGCGCCAATGTTGGCCACAGCCACGGTTGCATCAGCACCCACGGTCCAGCCCTTGCTTTGCTTGAACTGGGCCAGCGCAGCATCGGTCATGAACAGCACGATAACGGCTTTCGACTGAGCACCGGCCTGGAAGCCGATCGAACCGCCAGTCGTGCTGTAGTAGCCGTCATTCTGGCCGTTGACGCGCAGCGCGCCGCGGCCGTGCTCGGCACCGACGACGAAACCGGCGCTCAGCACCGACGGGAACACCAGCACGCCCTTTGCCTGGGAGACCAGGTCACGTGCCTGGGGCGAGGACTGCGACAGACGCGACAGGGTCGAATCAATGCCGGAATTGATTTCCGCGCGCTGCGAGGCAACCGTGCCGTCGGAATGGGGGCGGGTCGTCGTGCAGCCGGCAAACGCCAGGCTAGCGGCAACCAAGGTCGCTGCGACACCGATGGAGCGCAGGGTAATTTTCGATTGTTGTTTTTGCATGGTAAAGCTCCTTGGTAAACCGTCCGACCCGTGTCAGACGGCTGAGGTCAACTATTGGAAAGATGGGGTGGTTTAACGGGGTCGAAATCCGTCCAGCTGCCGGCAGACCACTGTCCGTGAGCGCGCTCGACGTCAACGCCGCCCGCGTCGCGAAGGGTCTGGGCCACCTGCGACTCGTCGGCGGCATCGCAATTGACGGCCAACAGCACGCCAGCATGTCGCACCGGCGTAAAACCCGCCTGGATATCGGCTGCTGCCGTGCGGGACTGCCCTGCGCCCACATCGCGGGCCGGCTGCTTCGAGGTCGATCGGTAGGCTGCGCCCAAAGGGTCGACAAACGTGCGAACGCGTTTGCGTCCGGCGACCTTCAGCGCACCCATGAGCGAGCCCAGGTAGGCCCCTACCGCTGCGGCAACGATGATGACGTAGGTGCCAGCACCGAACGTCAGGCTAAGCAAGCCAAAGACTGCTGCCCCGGCCAGACCTAAAACGGCCGCACCTGCGACGGCTCCGAGTTGCGCACCGCGCGAATCGGCGTCGGCAGTCTCGTCGCCACCGACGGCGTGCTGGTCGTGCGCGCCCGGAGGGTTGACGTAAAAAGTGTGCAGCGCATCATCGGCAATGCCCTGTGCGTTGAGCTTGCGCGCGGCAATGCCGGCACTATCCCAACTTTCGAAACGCGCGGCGACAATTAACGTCATATGGGTACTCCCCGGAGGACGACCTCGGCGGCCTGCAGCGCAGGCGTTCGAGGAAACGACGATTAGTCGCGGCTTTTGGCGCCGAGTGCGGCGATCGCGCTGATGGCGATACCCACGACGGCTGCGATACCAACCGCCTTCCAGGGGTTGTCATGCACGAATTCGTCGGCGTCCGACGACAATTCCTTGTATTTCTTGGAAGCGACCTTCTGCCATTGTGCGGCAGCGCCCTGAGCGCTGGACAGTTGGCGGCGCAGTGCGGCACGCGCGTCATCCACGCCGTCGCCGGTGTGGGCGGCGGTCTTGCGCAGCAAGTCCTCGCTGGCAGCCATCAATTCACGAAAGTCCGCGCTCAGACGTTCGTTGGTGTCGTTGAGATCTGACTTGGCTTTCTTGAGACGGAAGTTCATGGCTTCTCCTTGCTGATTTAAATGAGGCAGTCAAAAAAGTGATGACGGCCGTTCACATCAACTACAGCACAAAGCGTGCCTGGCACCATTTCAAATCATGACCGAGCCAACATTCAGGCGCGGGCCCGGTTGCGCCCTTCGCGCTTCGCTTCATACAGGCGTTCATCTGCCAGCGCAATCAAACGATCGGGTGATTCTCCGGCCTGAGGGATGTGCGCTGCAATGCCAATGCTAATCGTCAAAATGGGCGAAGTCGATGAGCTGGCATGCGAGATATTCAACGCCAGCACGGCCAGCCGAATTTTTTCGGCGATCATGCGGGCGCCGCCAGGAGAGGTGGCCGGCAGCACTGCTGCGAACTCCTCACCGCCATACCGGGCGGCAAGATCGCTGGCGCGCGTACACCCACTTCGTATCGCATGCGCCACCCGCTTCAAGACCTCGTCGCCAGCCAGATGTCCATACGTGTCGTTGAACGCCTTGAAATGATCGACATCTATCATCAACAGTGCACATTCACGCGATTCCCGCAGGGCTCGCGCCCACTCGCTACTTAGATACTCATCGAAATAGCGCCGGTTGGCCAGACCTGTCAGCCCATCGGAATGCGTCAGTCGACGCAGCGCAAGATTGGTCTCCAGCAGGCGCTGCTCGCTTTCTCGTAATGCCTTATAGGCATCGTCGCGCTCGCGCATCGCATGATAGAGGCGCGAGTGATATCTCAGGCGTGCCAGCAATTCGATCGCATCGGGCAGCTTGACCAGGTAGTCGTTGGCCCCATGCGTGAACGCCGCACTTTTGGTGGCGGCCTCTTCCTTCGTAGAGAGCACGATGATGGGCGTGTCGGACAGTTCTGCCTCGGCGCGGTAGGCCTGCACCAGCGTCAGGCCATCGATGTCGGGCAATACCAGATCCTGCAGAATGACTGTGGGTCGCAGGGCCCGGGCTTGCGCGATCGCATCTTGCGCCCGGCCACAATAGTGGAACTCTACATCCGGTTCGTCGGCCAGCGCGCGACGGATGGCTTC
>JBAZPE010000020.1:0-11707 GCA_041648375.1 Burkholderiaceae bacterium
ATGCCGGCGCGGTACATCCAGGCCGCCGAGCCGGTGTACCAGGTCCATCCACCTCGACCGACATGCGGTGCCTCGCTGTAGATGTCGGCCGCGACCGCATAGGGTTCGACCTTGTAGCGTGCCGTGCTCAAGGCGTCCTGCGCGTGGTTGATCGGATTGAGCAGGCTGAACAGTGCGCCCGCCTGATCGCCCTGGCCCAACTCGGCGTAGGCCAGCACACACCACATCGCCGCGTGGCTGTATTGCCCCCCGTTCTCCCGCAGACCGGGCGGATAGGCGGCGATGTAGCCAGGGTCCTGATGTCGACTATCGAAGGGGGGCGTGAACAGTAGCGCCAGTTTGTCGCGTGTGCGTACCAGGTTCGTCTGTACGGCCTGCATCGCCTGCTCAGCTCGCGCCGGGTCACCTTGCCCAGACAGCACCGCCCAGGATTGCGCGATCATGTCGATCTCACAGGCATCGTTGCCACGTGCCCCCAGCCAGGTGCCATCGTCATAGGTGGCACGGCGGTACCACTGGCCATCCCAGGCGTGGGTTTCAATGGCCGCGAGTACCGAGGCCGCGTGGGTGCGCCAACGCGCGGCGCGAGCGGGGTCCCGACGCTCGGCATGGGGCGCGAGCAGGTCGATGGTTCTGATCAGCAGCCACCCCAACCAGACGCTTTCGCCGCGTCCGTGTTCGCCCACACGATTCATGCCGTCGTTCCAGTCGCCCGTGCCGATCAACGGCATCCCGCGCTCACCGGTCAGCGCCAGGCACTGGTCCAGCCCACGCGCGCAATGTTCGAGCAGACTGGCTTCGAGTGCCGAACGCCCTGGCGTAAAAAATGCGTCGTGCTGTCCCGGTTCCAGAGGCGGGCCTTCCAGGAACGGCACGCTGGCATCCAACACCCCGGTATCGCCCGAACACTCGATATAGCTTGCCGTGGCATACGCCAGCCAGACCCGGTCATCCGAGATGCGCGTGCGCACCCCCTGGCCGCTATGAGGCAGCCACCAGTGCTGCACGTCGCCTTCGACGAATTGCCGGCTGGCGGCCACCAGCAGATGCGCGCGCGTGGCGTGCGGCTGGGTGAACGCCAATGCCATGTGATCCTGCAATTGGTCCCGAAAGCCGTAGGCGCCGCTCGCCTGATAAAAAGCGGAACGCGCCGTGATGCGGCAGGCGATCGTCTGATAGAGCAGATGGCCGTTGAGCATGATGTCCATGGCCGGGTCTGGCGTGCGGACCTGCACGGCTTCGAGTTGGTCGTGCCAGTGCGACTGCACGGCATCGAGCACGGCTTGCATATCGATTGTCCGGTAACGTTCGATTAGCGCAATCGCTGCGTCGTCATCAGCCGCTTCGCCCAGCAACCAGGTCAATTCGATCGTGGCGCCCGGGGGTATCTCCACCAGGATTTGATGCGCCGTGCAGGGATCCATGCCCGCGCCCGCGCGCCTGCCCAGGGATTGCCCGCGTACCAGCGACTGCGGCGCCGATGCGCTTGTGCGGCGTCCAAGGAATTCGCTGCGATCGCATGTCCAGCTATGCGCGCCCGGTGCGAGACAGGAGAAACCCGTGCGCGACGGAAAGGCGAGGTTCCAGGGATTGCGCACCAGCAGCGCATCGGTCGGCTCGTGATGAGACGTGATCAATAGCGGCGCACTGGCTTCGCGCTGCGTGCCCAAGACCCATTCGGCATAGGCGGTGACATGCAAACGTCTGACCCGGGTGCTCATGTTGTGCAGGCGCAGTCTGGATAGTTTGATAGGGTCTGCCAGGGGCACGAGTTGCAGCAATTCGCTTTCGATGTCGTGCGCACGATGGGTGAATGACGTGTAGCCGCGCCCGTGTCGGGTGACGTAGATGCCATCGGTTCGGGCCGGGCTGGCCGTCGGGCTCCAGATGGCATCCGTTTCGGCATCGGTCAGGTAGAACGCCTCGCAATTGGGATCCGAGACGGGATCGTTGGACCAGGGCGTGAGCGTGTTCTCGCGACTGTTGCCGGCCCAGGTGTAGCCGGCACCCTCGGCACTGACATGAAAGCCCAGTTGCGCATTGGCGATCACGTTGATCCAGGGCAGGGGCGTGGTCGCACCATCGGCCAGCACGATGACGTATTCATTCCGTGCGCGATCGAAGCCGCCTGTGCCGTTGAAGAAGTCCAGTGCCTCGGTGTCCGGTGGCCAGGCCGAGGCGGTCGGGCTCGGGTGTAGCGCCACGGTGGCCGGTGCGGTCGTCAGTCGGTTGACGGGCGAGTCCGCCGCAGGCGCCTGCATGAGCGCAGCGCGGCTCAAGGTCAACTGTGCAGCAATGTCGCCACGCCGCGCGATCAGGGCCACCCGTGCAATTGATTGCAGGAGGTGGCGCACCGGCTCGCCGACCAGATCGGCGCGCAAGGTGTGCACTGATCCCGACGATGTGGCGCGCGGCAATAGCGGACGCGATTCGTTGCTGCGCACGGCGAGGTCAATGGCCGACTGCAGGTCCTGCACGTAGGACGCCGTTCTTTCGTTCACGATCACCAGATCGACTGCCAGGCCCTTGGTGCGCCAATACTCATGAGCGCGCAGCAACTGATGCAGCAGTCCGATGTCCTGCAGGTCGTCGATGCGCAGCAGCACGATCGGCAAATCGCCTGAGATCGATGCAGACCACAGCACCGAGCGCTGCGCCGCCCCTTGTTCAATCAATGCTGATGGCGCACGTGTGCCGGGATCTGCATAGAGCAGGGAGGCGGCGAGCCGCTGGAAGTCTGCGGTTTCCTCGGCATTCACGTCCAGATGCCTCAACTGGGCCTCGGCCTGTGTCCAGGCCAGCGTGCGAGCGCGTGCAAAGGCACTGCGGTCACAGTGCTTGTCGATCATGCCCAGCAGTTGCTCGCGACTGGCCGCGGCCACTGTCCAGAAGGCAACGCGCACCGTCTTGCCGGCGGCAACGCGCACCCGGTGACGCAGCGCGAAGACCGGGTCGAGCACCGTGCCGATGGACTGCGTCAGCGGCGTGCCTTGCACAATGGCTGCGGACCGATCGATCGTCATCCCGCGCTGAACCATGCGCTGCCTGTCGGTCTCGAATTCCGGCGTGCGAATCACATCGCCTTCGATGACGGCGAAGTGGGCGACGTGGATGCTGGCTTCCGTGGGCGTGCGGGTGCGCCGTGTGGCCAGCAATGCGCCGTACTCGTGCAGGAACTCGGTCACCACAAAGAGCTTGGAGAAGGCGGGGTGGGCGCGGTCCGCGTCTGCGCGCGCGAGCACCAATTCCATATACGAGGTCAGATCGATGTCGCGCGCATGCCGACCGTTGTTGGTCAGCGATACTCGACGTACCTCGGCATCGTCTTCGCCTGATACCAGCACGGTCAGGTTGCTGGCGATTGAGTCATGCTCACCGATGAATTCGGCGTGATCCTCGCCGAACAAAATACCCGGCGGGCGACGGCTTTTCGCATCTGACGGCGCGCCTGCGCGCCAGCTCTGCGCCGACTGAACATCGCGCAGATAAATAAACGAGCCCCAAGGGTCGACGGTGGTGTCATCGCGCCAGCGCGTGATGGCCAGTTCGCCCCAACGGCTGTAACCCGCGCCTGAGGCCGTGAGCATGACGCTGTAATGACCGTTGGAGAGCAGGTGGGTGACCGGTGCGCCTTCAGGCGCGGCGGCGTACGTGCGCACATAAGTGGCGTTCGACTGTGTGGGTGCCGTGACGCTGACCTCGCGTGCGCGAGGTGGCGCGACCGCTACGTCGCGCGGCATGCGTTCCTGCAGCAACAGCTCGCACGCCTGAATGATGGGGTCATGGTGCATACGCGCACGCATGCGACCGTCCAGCAGGACATTGCACAATGCGACCACCGTCATGCCCTGGTGATGGGCCATGTAGGTGCGTACGACAGCCAGATCATCGCCTTCAGGCAAGCGTGCGGGCGTGAAGTCCAGCGCTTCGTAAAAGCCGTATTCGCCTAGCCCGCCCAACTGTCTGATGTGCTCGAAATTGCGTTGTGCACTTTCGGGGTCGACCATTGCCGCCAGCCCGCATGCGTAAGGGGCAATCACGGTGTTGTTACCCAGTCCTCGCTTCAGGCCCAGGCCGGGTACCCCGAAGTTCGAGTACTGATAGGTGAATTCGATATCGCGCGCATTGAAGGCCGACTCGGAAATGCCCCAAGGGATGGCGCGCCTGCGCCCGTAGTCGATCTGCTCGGCCACGATCAGTCGATTGGTCTGTTCCAGCAGGCTGCCCTGCGCGGCGCGCATGACCAGGGAGGGCATCAGGTACTCGAACATCGAGCCGGACCACGATATGAGCGCCGAGCCCTTGCCCAGCGGCGTCGCTGTGCGGCCCAGGCGGGCCCAGTGGCTGGTCGGAATATCGCCTTTGGCGATGGCAAACAGGCTGGCCAATCGCGCTTCCGAGGCCAGCAGGTCGTAGCAGTTCTCGTCCAGGCCATCATCCTGCACGCTATAGCCGATGGACAGCAACTTGCGCTCGGGATCCAGTAGAAAAGAAAAATCCATGGCCATCGCGAGCGCGCGGGCGCGGGTGGCAATGCTCAGCAAGTCGACGTCCACGGCCGCCTCATCGGCGTCAGACACATCCTTCATCAGGCTGTTCACCGTGTTCTGTAGCGCATCACCCCACAACTGAACCGCCGACGTCGGTGCGTCCGCGCCGGTAGGGCTCAGTTGAGCGGCACCGACTGCAATCTTCTGTGCCAGTCGTTTGAGCGCTGGCAGGGAAACATCCAGCAGTTGCGTGTCAACCAGCAAGGCCTCGAAGTCGTCCAGGCTGGCGTGCAGTGCCGCAGCCGTGGCGCCCTGATTGTCCAGGCCGCCACACGCCTCGCGTAGCAGGTGCAGGGTGTCAGTCAGGCCGGCCCGACCCGACTCATCACGCGGGGTAACGCGCCACAGCTGGGCGGCGCCCGCCAGCGCCAGCAGGTGCCCGGCCAGGTTGCCACTGTCCACCGACGACACGTATTTCGGCGCCAGTGGTGCAAGGGACCCTGTGTCGTACCAGTTGAAGAAGTGACCCCGATGGCGAGGTAGCGTGTCCAGAGTGTCCAATGTGCGGGTCAGGCGCTCGCAGGTATCGCGCAGGCCGATCCAGCCGAAGTCTCGTGCGGATACCGTGGTTAGAAAATACAGGCCGATATTGGTCGGAGAGGTGCGCCGTGCCAGGACGGGTTTGGGATCTTCCTGGAAATTATCCGGCGGCAGCATGTGGTCGGCCGGCGTGACGAACGTTTCGAAAAACCGCCAGGTGCGACGCGCAGTCAATCGCAGCTCGCGCACGTCATCCGCACTTAGCCGAGCCGGTGCCTCGGGCGGTGGAATCGCGCTGATGCGCCAGGCAATCCAGGGGCCTGCCAACGCAAGCGCGGCCCAGCCCGCGGCCAGCGGCCAGGACGGCCAGCCTGCAAGCAGCGCGATCGCCGCCACGGCGATGACCGCCAGCATGCCGCCCTTCATGGCGGCATACGTGCCGGCCACATCGGGGCGAGCCGCGCGTGCGGCCGCTGCTGAACTGGTCCACTCGAGCATGCCGCGCTGGCCATGGCGCAGGCGGGCCAGGGTGCGCACGATGGCGTCGCCTGCGCGCCACGCCTGATCTGGCGCAAGCGCCAGACTAAGCACCAGTTGCCAGGTGGCCATGCCGATGTCTTGGGCGAGCTTGCGCAGGTGTGACTGATTGGTTACCCCGGCGCGTGGCGGGCGCAGCGCGCTGAGCACATGCAGCCACGCAGGCAGGACCGCAAGCAGAATGACCAGGGCCGTCGCCTGCAAAGCGCCGGGCCAGGGTAGTGCCGCGCAGCCGAGTAGCGCGAGCATCAGCGCAGGTGCATGCAGCGAGCGACGCAGGTTCTCCAGCAGCTTCCAGCGCGCCATCGCCGCGGTCGGCAAGCCGCGCAGCTTATCCGAAAAAATCCAGGGCAGCAGTTGCCAGTCACCGCGTATCCAGCGGTGCTGGCGGCTGGCGGCGACGTCGTAGCGTGCAGGCATGTCATCGACGACCTCGATGTCCGACACCAGCCCCACGCGTGCGAACAGGCCTTCGAACAAGTCGTGGCTGAGCATGGTGTTCTCGGGCACGCGGCCGACCAGCGCCGCCTCGAAAGCGTCGACGTCGTAGATGCCCTTGCCGGTGTAGGCGCCCTCGCCAAACAGATCCTGATAGACATCCGAGACGGCCGCCGCATAGGGATCCATGCCTCCCGGCGCTGAAAACACACGCTGGTAGAGCGATCCCTGCCGCGCCATCGGCAAGGCAGGTGTGACGCGCGGCTGCAAAATGCCATAGCCGCTGACGACGTGGCGTGCCGCGCCAGGCGCCGATTCATCTGCGTGCGAGAGCATCGCCCGATTCATGGGATGCGCCATTTTGCCGACCAGGCGGATAGCGGTATCCCTGGGCAAACGGGTGTCTGCATCCAGTGTGATGACATATCGCACATCGGCGGGCACCGGCAGGGGCTGCCCGTTGCTGCTGACGAAACTGGTGTCGGTGGCACCGCGCAACAGGCGGTTCAGTTCGTGCAGTTTGCCGCGTTTGCGCTCCCATCCCATCCAGACATCATCGGCACGATTGAGGCGGCGGGCACGATGCATCAGCACAAATCGGGGGCGGGGCCCGGGGGCCGGGCCGTGCTGAGTATTGAGCAGCGAAATGGCATCGGCCGCGCACGCGAGCAGGGCGGCGTCACCGGCCATCGTGGCCTGGGGCGCATCGACGAAATCGCTGAGCAAGGCAAAGCTGATATCGCCGCCACGCCCGGAAAGATGGTGCACTTCCAGCCTTTCGACATCAGCCGCAATGCTCTCGGCGCTGTGCAAGAGTGTGGGCACGACCAACAGCGTGCGCATCGATGCAGGAATTCCCCCGCGCAGTGCCAGCGCAGGCAGCAGCGCAGGCGCGGTCTGCCAGGTGGCGAGACGGTCCACGCAGGCTGTTGCCGCACTCCATGCCGGCAGCAGAGTGAGCACACCCACGCCGCACAGTGCCAGCACGCCGAGGTCAGGGCTGAGCAGCGCCAATACGGCACCCATGAGCAGGGCCCATGTTGCGGCAACGGCCGCGATATAAGCGCCGATACCGGCTTTGCTGGTCAACCTTGCCAGGCTCAATCGCAGGGGCGGACGAAACCCGATGGCGGCTTCCAGCGCGTGGCGGCCCGCACCGATCAGGTGGTGACCAGGATCGCGTGCGCGCTGTGAAGGAATGTCCAGCGCACCGACATGCGGCGTGGCTGACACCTCGAGCGTCGGTGCCGCCTCGTGTGCAGCGCGCGAGGCGTCCAGGGCGTAATCGACGATTTCGATTTCCGTCAGAGGTGAGCGTCGCGACAAATACTCCACTGCCGTGCGATACAGATTGCGCGTGGGGAAATCCAGGTCACCGAAATCACTGTTTTCGCGCAGACGCGCATCCACCGTGCTGACCTGCTCGAACATTTCGGTCCAGTCCACCGCAGACATCAGCCGCATGCTGGTGACGATATTGCGCACCGATAGGTTCGATGCTCCCAGGCGCTGTTGCGCGTGTTGCACGACATCGTCGATCGAACTCGCCTGCGCGGCCAGTTGATCGGTCAGCCACTGCAGCAGAGGGGTTTGCCGAGGGTCTTGCCCGCGCAGGCGTTTGGCCAATTGGGCGGCGAATATCTCAGAAAGCTCGGCGCCCTGGTGAGGCGGCTGTGGCGCACCCGGTGCCGAGGCATCGGCCAGCGCATCGGCCTGCGCGCGTGCATGCATGCCCATTGTGATCTGGTCGGCCAGACGCCGCAGATTTTCGATGAGCACGATGCGCAGCGTGATGGCCACCGCCCACAGTTCACCGATCGTCAGTCGCTGAACGCTCTGATAGGCGTGCAGAAAGCGCTGCAGCGCCAGCGGTTCAATGTGGCTGTCGGTATGCGCAATAAACGCCCATGCGATCCCGAACACACGCGGATAGCCGGCAAACGGCCCGCTGGCCAGTTTGGGCAACTGCTTGTAATAACCCGGCGGCAGGTCTTCGCGAATCTCGCGGATCTGCTCTTCGACCAGATGGTAATTGTCCAGCAGCCATTCCGAGGCGGGCATCACGGTGCCCCCTTGCGCCAGTGCACGCGCCTCTGATCGATAGACGATCAGCAGGGCCGCCGCATTGTCATCGAGACGTCCACGCAGCGAGGACACGCGTGGCGGGCGTTTCGTGACGGTCTGGGCGTGGGCCAGACTGATGGCGTGCTGCTCCAGTCGTTCGGCACCGAACAGCTCTTCGCGCACCGGGGCGGTCGACAACCAGGGTGAGGGGGGCGTTGGGATAAAACGGGACTTCAGACGCGCCAGCAGCATGTGCACCGGTTCCATGAGAGGACGGTGCGTGCCGCCAGCGCAGAATGCGCCGGGCACAGGGAGACCGAGCGTGCAGGGCACGCTGGTGTCTCAGCCGATCAGGCTAACCGTAGATAGGGGGACGCATGACCCGCACAGGCTGCGCGGTGCAGCAGGGGGATGCGTCCGGAAGTGCTTTACTTCTTGCCGCCGGTGCTGCCTTTGGCAGCAGGTGCGGTAAACGGGGAGGCGGGCACGCTGGGCTTGGGCGGCTGCTTGGGCTTCTTGGCTTCCCGATTGCTGCGAACTTGACCTTTGGCCATGATGAAACTCCATTACCACTGCGTTGTGTGCCAGGTGGCCGAACCAGCATACGCGTAGTTGACGCTTCCGTATACGACTATCTTTTTGCCGATTTTCCGAATCGGGCGGCGGCCGGATCAGGCCGTCTACAATGGCAGGTTGGTCGGCGTCATTTTCCGACCACCCTTTTTGCATCAGGACGACTGTTTGACATGACCGAGACCGTACGTTTATCGAAATTGCTTGCCGATCGCCAGGGGTGTTCGCGACGTGAAGCTGAGAACTACATTCACGGTGGATGGGTCAGCGTCGATGGTGAAGTCGTGGAGGAGCCCGGCTGCCGCGTGGCCGCGCAAGCCGACATCAGCCTGGACCCGAAGGCCCGCCCCGACGATGTGCCCCCCGTGACCTTGTTGCTGCACAAGCCGGCGGGGGCCGGCGCAAGCGCAGAGAGTGAGACGGCCGCGCAATGGCTCGTGCCCGAAAACCGGTTTGCCGAGGCGCATGGCAACCTGCGCACCCTGAAGAAACACTTCTCGGGGCTGATGCTGGCCACACCACTGGAAACCGATGCCAGCGGCCTGATCGTGGCCACACAGGATTCACGCATGATGGGCAAGCTGGTCGACCAGGCCAACCGACTCGAGCAGGAGTTCATCGTGGATGTCACGGGCACCATGGCACCCAATGGTCTGGCGCTGTTGGGGCAGGGGCTGTCCTGGCAGGGGCGACCCTTGCCCGCCATCAAGGTCAGCTGGCAAAGCGAGAATCGCCTGCGATTCGCCATGAAGACCCCGGCGCTGGGGCTGATCGCGCACATGTGCCGCGAAGTGGGGCTGACGGTCACGGCCATGCGCCGCATCAGAATCGGTCGCCTGCCCATGGCCGGGCTGCCGGTGGGCCAGTGGCGTTATCTGCAGGGCTACGAAAGGTTCTGAACGCTGCTCGCCCTGCACGTCAGGCGAGCGGGCGGCCCCACAGCGGCTGGGCGTCGGGCAGGTCCAGGTAGGTCAGGTACAGACGCAGATCGAACTCATACTGGTGGTACTGCGGCTCCATGCGCTCGCACAGCTGATAGAACGCCTTGTCGTGCTCGCGCTGCTTCAGATGGGCGAGCTCATGCACCACGATCATTTTCAGAAACGCGCTGGGCCCGTGACGGAATAGGGTACCGACGCGAATTTCATGTTTTGTTTTCAGCCGACTGCCCTGCACGCGCGAGATCGTGGTGTGTTGGCCCAACGCATGGGCAACGACCTGGATCTTGCTGTCGTAGGCGACCTTGCTGATCAGTTCGCCATTGCGCATGTAGGTGCTTTTCAGGTCCATCACGTAGTCATACAACGCGCGATCGGTGCGTACGTCATGCACATCGGCATAACGCGACTGCAGCAGCGGGCCCAGCGTATTGTTCTCTGCCAGCGTCCGCACGCGCGCCAGAAGGTCGGGCGCATAGCCCGCCAGGTATTTCAGGACCAGGGGTGTTTGCTTGTCCATAAGGTGATGTGAGGCAGGTCAGGCGCCGATGAACTTCATCCTGAAACGCTTGCCTTTGATGGTCCCTTCGCTCAGTCGCGCCAATGTCGCGCGTGCGATGCTGCGCTCCAGTGCCACGTAGCTGACCGAGTCAGTCACGTTGATCTTGCCGACCTGCTCGCGGGTCAGGCCACCATCGTTGGTCAGCGCACCCAGCAGATCGCCAGGACGCAGCTTGTCTTTTTTGCCGCCCAGCACGATCAGCGTGACCATGGGCGCACGCACCGGTCCCCCTTCCGTTGCCGTGCGTGACTTCAGATCTTCCCACTTCAGCGGCTTGCCCTGATAGGTCTCGATCAGGTTGGCGGCCTGCATCTCCTCGGGCGAACACAGGTTCAGCGCCAGCCCTTTTTCACCACTGCGCCCGGTGCGACCGATGCGGTGGATGTGCACTTCGGTATCGCGGGTGACATCAACGTTGATCACCGCAGCCAGGGACTGAATGTCCAGCCCGCGCGCGGCCACATCGGTGGCCACCAGCACGGCGCAGCTGCCGTTGGCGAACTGCACCAGCACTTCGTCACGATCGCGCTGTTCCAGATCGCCGTGCAGCGCCAGGGCGCTGAACCCCTGAGCTCGCAGGTCTTCAGCCAATGAACGCACTTGCACCTTGGTGTTGCAGAACGCCAGGGTAGAGGCGGGCCTGTAATGGTTGAGCAATTGCGCCACCGCCGCATTGCGACCGTCAGGCGAAATTTCGAAAAAGTATTGTTCGATCTGTGCGGCGTTGTGCTGGGCCTGCACCTTGATTTCCAGCGGATTGTTCAGAAAGCGCCCTGCGTCCTTGCGGATACTGTCCGGATAGGTGGCCGAGAACAACAGGGTCTGTCGCTTGGGCGGGCACGCTGCCACCACGCGCACGATGTCATCGAAGAAGCCCATATCGACCATGCGGTCGGCTTCATCGAGCACCAATGTTTCGAGGTTGGACAGGTCGATGCTTTTGCGCTCGATGTGATCGAGCAGCCGCCCGGGGGTTCCCACCGCGATATGCACACCATGTTCGAGCGATTCGATCTGTCCGCGCATGGGTGTGCCACCCACCAGCGTCACGATTTTGATGTTGGATTCTGCACGCGCCAGGCGTCGCAATTCGACGGCGACCTGGTCGGCCAGTTCACGTGTCGGGCAGATCACCAGAGCCTGGATGGCGAAGCGCTGGGTGTGCAGCTTGTGCAGAATGCCCAGGCCAAACGTCGCGGTTTTGCCGCTGCCTGTCTTGGCCTGCGCGATCAGGTCACGCCCGTCCAGAATGGCCGGCAGGCTGGCTTCCTGTATTTCCGTCATGGCCGTGTAGCCCAGCGTATCAAGATTGGCGAGCTGGGCGGGCGACAGCGGCAAGGTGGAGAATAGGGAAGTGGTCACGGTGGCAATATGGGCAGGTAAAGACCGAAGTCTAGCAGGCCTGCCCACGGCGCCGGCATTCGCACGGGTGCGCGTGACTTACATTGACGTGCGCGCAGGCTGATTGACCGTGAAACCGATTCCGGCCAGCGCCGCCTTCAATTGGCTTTGCTGTGCGGCGTCCAGCTCCACCAGGGGCGGGCGAACGATGGACCAGTCCGGGC
>JBAZPE010000021.1:0-11570 GCA_041648375.1 Burkholderiaceae bacterium
ACCGGGAGCGCATTGCTCGAATCTGCGGTGCAGGCGGCCGATGCGCTGTGGCATGTCTTCATCTACGCGGGCAGCGCGCTCATTCTGTTCGCGCAAGCCGATTGGCGCCTGACCGTTCCCCTGATTACCTGGATCGTGGGCTACGTCCTGATTCTGATGTATTACATCCCGCAGGTGCGCGCGCGTTCAGTCATTGCGTCCGAGGCACGTTCCAAACTCATGGGACGCATCGTTGATGGCTACACCAACATCACCACGTTGAAATTGTTTGGTCATTCGGAAGTCGAAGAGTCCTACGCGAAAGAGGCACTGTCCGAAGAAATGGGGCGTGCGCAATACGCGGCACGCGTGGTCACCGGCATGGGCGTCGCGATCATGGCGCTCAATGGTGTGCTGATCGTCGGCACGGCCGGGCTGGCTTTATGGCTGTGGTCGGTCAGTGTGATTTCCTTGGGCGCGATCACGCTTGCCGTGGGGCTGGTCATCCGCATCAACAACATGTCCGGCTGGATCATGTGGGTGGTGGGCGGCATCTTCGAGAATGTCGGCAATGTGCAGGATGGCATCGGCACCATCTCGCGACCGCGCACCGTGGTTGATGGCCCGAACGCGCAACCGTTGCAGGTGAGTCGGGGCGCACTGGATTTCGAGCGCGTGCAGTTTCACTACGGCAAGGGAAGTGGGGTCATCGATGGTCTGGACCTGCACATTGCCGCGGGGGAGAAAATCGGTCTGATCGGCCTGTCCGGTGCGGGCAAATCCACACTCGTGAATCTGCTGCTGCGACTCTACGACCTGGAAGGCGGCCGCATCGTGATCGACGGTCAGGATATTTCGCAAGTCACCCAGGAAAGTCTGCGCGCACAGATCGGCGTGGTCTCTCAGGACACGTCCCTGCTGCACCGATCGATCCGGGATAACCTGCGCTATGGGCGACCCGCCAGTACCGAGCAGGAGATCGTGCGGGCCCTGGTTCAGGCGCGTGCCGATGGCTTCATTCATGACCTGGGCGATCGGGAAGGGCGCAACGGTCTGGACGCACATGTGGGTGAGCGCGGTGTGAAGCTTTCCGGCGGGCAGCGCCAGCGGGTGGCCATTGCCCGCATGCTGCTCAAGGACGCACCGATTCTGGTGCTGGACGAAGCCACGTCGGCGCTGGATTCAGAGGTCGAATCCGCGATCCAGGAAAGCCTCGATGTGTTGATGCAGGGCAAGACGGTCATCGCCATTGCGCATCGCCTGTCCACGATTGCGCGCATGGATCGTCTGGTGGTCATGGATCGCGGCAGGATCGTCGAGTCAGGCACGCATGCCCAGCTGCTGGCCCGAGCCGGGCTGTATGCGCGTCTGTGGCAGCATCAGACCGGCGGATTCATGGGCGTGCAGCCGTGAGGCGCCATGCCATGCACGCCTGTGCCACTGTGATCCTGTCGCTGCGCTGATGGGGTGGCATGCGCGTTCGGCGGGCGAAGTGTTCAGTCGGCAAGGTCGCCGGATCGTGCTTGCGCAGCAGTGCGCGGGCCTGTTCGAAGTCGGGCAGGATCTGCCCAACCTCGGCCCAGAAGTCGCTGCTGTGATTCATTTCGCGCAGGTGCGCCAGTTCATGCGCGATGACATAGTCGATGATGCTGGGCGCGAAGTGAATCAGGCGCCAGTTCAGCATGATGTTGCCGTCACTGGTGCAGGACCCCCAACGCGTGGCGGCGCCTGACAAGCGCCAGCGTCCGATGCGTAAACCCGTTTCCTGCAGAAAGAAGGCCAGGCGCGAGCCGAATACGGCACGTGCACGCCCCTGCAGCCAGGACTGTGCCGCGTCGCGCACACGCGCGGTGTCGGCCGTGGCCGGCAGCGCCAGGCGCAACACGTCGCCGTCGACAGGCGCGTCTGCATCACCTTCCAGCTTCGATGCCCGATTGTCGGCGCCCAATGACAGCACAATGCGCTTACCCAGGTAAGGCACCTCGCCGCCTGGCTGCCAGCGGGTTTGCGCCAGGGCAAGCTTTTGTTGACGGGTGTGCCAATCGCGCAGTTTGGCAAGAATCCATCTGGATTTTTCCCGCACGGCGGCGTCGATCTGGGCCAGTGTGACCCAGTTGGGTGCCGTCACCCGTAACCCATCATCGGTGATCAGAAAGCCGATGGTGCGACGACGTGAGCGCAGGAGCACGAAGCCGATCGACTGCTGCTCGCACGCGACCTCGCGCCAGCGTGCGCCCATGGGTAAATTCTGCGGACTGGGAATGCGCACGGATACGCCGTGCGCGCTGGTGCTGTCGGAAAGGTCGCCTACGGCATCCGGCCGGTTGGTGACCGGCTCGGAGCGGCCTTCTGACGCGCCCGGGGCACGGTCGAGCGGGTGTGCCGGACCAGGGGCAGACTGGGTTGTCTGGCCTGTCGCATGATCGTGCGCGGTGCCCGATGCAGGGTGGGGCGTACTGACGGACGATGGGGCAGGTTCACCGTCAGGCGTGATGTCGGGCGAGCGTTGCGGCACGCCCGCAGACGCGGCAGGCTCGTTCGGATCGCCGAACAACAGATCGAGTTGTCTAGCCTGCGGCATAGCGTTCGGGGTTCAGGCGGCGCATTTCGCCCTCGATCCAGTCGCGCACCTGATTGTTCAACTCGTCGGGCGTCTGGCCAGTGTAGGGAATGACCGGACCCACCGACACCGTAATCAGACCGGGACGTTTGACGAACGCGTTGCGACGCCAGCACTCACCGGCATTGTGTGCGATCGGCAGCACGTCGGCACCGGTGCCAGCGGCCAGACGTGCCCCGCCCAGCTTGTAGCGCGCTGTCACCCCGGGCGGGATGCGCGTGCCCTCGGGAAACAGCAGTGGCCAGCGTCCATCAGCCAACCGCTGACGGCCTTGCACCAGCACCTGATCGAAGGCATCGCGCCCTTTGCTGCGGTCGATGGGAATCATCTTCAGAAATTTCAGACCCCATCCGAAAAACGGCAGCATGTGCAGTTCGCGCTTGTAGACAAAGCAGGTCTCACGCGGCAGGTAACCGCAGAAGAACAGCGTTTCCCAGGCCGACTGATGCTTGGAGAGCACCACCACGGCACCATCGGGAAAGTTTTCGGCACCCTTGATCTCCCAGCGTATGCCGCAAATCACCCGTGCGCCCCAGACCGCCATGCGTGGCCAGCCCCGGGTCAGACGATAGCGCCAGTGTTGCGGCAGTGGAATCCACAGCACGCACAGAAAGGCATAGGGAATGACCGTGACGATCAGGAACAGCATGTACAGCGTTGAACGCAGTCTCAACATTGAATTTCTCAGTCTTGTGCAAGAAGCGCATCGGCCACGGCGGCCAGATCGGCGGCCACGCGCGTACCCTCGGGTAGCACCTGACCACTGGCCAGCACCTGGGCGCCATTGCCGGTTTCTACGAGCCACGGCGCGCATCCCGCTGCGGCGCCAGCCTGCACGTCGCGCAGCGAGTCGCCCACGGTGGGTACGCCACGCAGCGAGGTGTCATAGCGCCTCTGGATGTCATGGAACATGCCTGGCAGGGGCTTGCGGCACGTGCAGCCATCATCGGGCCCGTGCGGGCAGATGAAGATGGCATCGACGTGGCCGCCTGCGGCTGCCAGCTCGCGCTTGAATTTGGCGTGGATCTCGTTCAGGGCGTGCATGTCGAACAGCCCCCGTGCCAGACCGGACTGATTCGATGCCACCACCACGCGCCAGCCGTCGTGGTTCAGTCGCGCGATGGCCTGCAGGCTGCCGGGCAGCGCAATCCATTCATCCGGTGTCTTGACGAACGCATCGCTTTCACGATTGATCACGCCATCACGATCGAGCACGATCAGCTTCACTGGGCCAACCTCGAAATGTCGGCCACCTGGTTCATCATCACATGCAACTGCGCCAGCAAGGCCAGGCGATTGGCGCGGACGGCCGGGTCCTCTGCCATGACCATGACATCGGCGAAGAACGTGTCAACCGCCTCGCGCGCCGCCGACAGGGTGGTCAGGCAGCCGGTGAAGTCGCCCTGCGCGCGCTGATGCTGAAGACGCGGACGCAAGGTCTCGATGATGCCGGCCAGAGCCTGTTCGGCCGGCTCGGTGAGGCGGGCCGGGTCGATCGTGCCGATCTCGCCCTCGTTTTTCTTCAGCAGGTTGCCGATACGCTTGTTGGCCGCCGCCAGACTGGCCGCAGCAGGCATGTCGCTGAAGGCCACGACGGCACGCACCCGCGCGTCGATCTGGTGCAGGGCAGGGGTGAGCGCCAGCACGGCGTCCACGGCGTTTCGGTCGTAATGCAGGGCGAGCTGGTTGCGGTAGCGCTCGTAGATGAACGTCCTGACCTCGGCCACGACTTCCGGTGCGATCTGACCGGCGCCAAAGGCATCGGCGGCTTCGCCCAGCAACACATCGAGCGTGAGCGGACCTTCGTCGCTGATGGACAGCAGACCGCCCGCCGTGAGCTGTTCGAACGCACTGATGATGCCCAGCGCTGCGCGACGCAGGCCATAGGGGTCGCGCTCGCCGGTCGGAGCGCCGCCGACGCTCCAGATGCCCACCAGGGTCTCCAGTCGTTCGGCGATGAACAAGGCGACCGAGGCGACCTCGGACGGTGCAACCGGCGTATCCAGACGATTGCGATACTGCTCGCGCAGTGCGTCGACCACCTCGACGGCCTCGCCATCGTGCGTGGCATAGTAGCTACCCATGATGCCCTGCAGCTCGGGAAACTCGCCCACCATGTTGCTGCCCAGGTCGGCCTTGGCCAGCAGCGCGGCACGGTCGGCGAGCGCCGGATCGGCACCCAGGCTGACCGCTACGCTGCGCGCCAGGAAGCGCACGCGTTCCACGCGTTGAAGTTGGGTGCCCAGCTTGTTGTGATAGACGATGCTGCCCAATTGCGCCACCCGATCGGCAAGTTTGATTTTGCGATCGGTATCGAAAAAGAACTTGGCGTCGGCCAGGCGGGGGCGGACCACGCGCTCATTGCCCTGGATGATATGACGCGGGTCGTCTGTCGCCATGTTGCTGACGATCAGGAACTGATTGGTCAGTTTCCCGCTGGCCGGATCGAACAGCGGGAAATATTTCTGGTTCAGCCGCATGGTCAGAATCAGGCATTCGGGCGGCACGTCCAGGAACTGCTCCTCGAAGCGTCCCACGTAGACCACCGGCCATTCGACCAGCGCCGTGACTTCGGCCAGCAGATCGCGCGCCTCATCGCTCTCGCCGATGGTGCCGCCCAGCGCTGCCGCCTGCTGGGCGAGTTTGGCCGAAATGTTGTCGCGTCGCTCGGTGAACGAGGCGATGACGTGGCCCTGATCGGCCAGTTGGCGCACATAGGTGTCGGGGCTTTCTATATCCAGCGAATCGCTGCAAAGGAAACGGTGGCCATGGGTGCGGCGTCCTGCTGTCAGGCCCAGGGCCTGCACGCCGATGACTTCGGAACCGAACAGCGCGATCAGACTGTGTGCCGGGCGCACGAAGCGCACGGTCGTGACACCGTCATCGAGCTGATAGCGCATGACCTTGGGGATGGGCAGGCCTGCGATCGACGCCAGCAGGGCATCCTGCAGGGTATTGGCGAGCAGGGCCCCAGGCGCCGTGCCGCGTGCGACCAGGTAATCCTGCTTGCCGTCGGATTCACGGGCGAGCTGGGCGACATCCATGTCTTCCCAACCCTTGGCCGCGAGCTTTTTCTGCAGTGCAGGCGTGGCCTGACCATCAGCGGTGAGGCCCACTTTCACGGGCATCAGGCGTTCGGCGTAATCCTGGTCCGGTGCCTGCGCATGCACATGCGCGATGTGCACAGCCAGCCTTCTCGGGGTGGCGTAGGCGGTGGGGGGCGTGGCGGCGTCGGTCAGGCCGAGTTTGGCCAGCGCACCATGGATGCCCTGCGCGAAGGCATTGCCCAGCTTCTCCAGGGCCTTCGGGGGGAGTTCCTCGGTGAACAGTTCAACCAGCAGCGCACGGGTATCGGAATGGGTCTGAGTCATTTATGCAGCCTCCTCGTTCTGGCTGCGAGCCAGCATGGGAAAGCCCAGTTTTTCGCGTGAATCGTAGTAGGCCTGTGCGACGGCGCGCGACAGGTTGCGGATGCGGCCAATGTAGGCGGCACGCTCGGTCACGCTGATGGCGCCGCGCGCGTCCAGCATGTTGAAGGCGTGCCCGGCCTTGAGCACGGCCTCGTAGGCAGGTAACGCCAGGGGCACATCCATCAGGCGCTTGGCCTCGGCTTCATAGTCGTTGAAATGCGCAAACAGCATATCGGCTGACGCATATTCGAAGTTGTAGGTCGATTGTTCCACTTCGTTCTGGTGGAACACATCGCGGTAGAACACCTGCTGGCCGCCTGCACCGCCTTGGGTCCACACCAGGTCGTACACACTTTCCACACCTTGCAGATACATGGCCAGACGCTCCAGCCCATAGGTGATTTCACCGGTGGTGGGCGTGCAGTCCAGGCCACCGACCTGCTGGAAGTAGGTGAACTGTGTGACTTCCATGCCGTTGAGCCACACTTCCCAGCCCAGCCCCCATGCGCCAAGCGTGGGGTTTTCCCAATCGTCTTCCACAAAGCGGATGTCGTGCTCGCTGGGATCGATACCCAGCGCTTTGAGCGAACCGATATACAGATCCAGAATGTCCGACGGTGCCGGCTTGAGCACCACCTGGTATTGGTAATAGTGCTGAAGGCGGTTGGGATTGTCACCATAGCGTCCGTCCTTGGGGCGGCGCGAGGGCTGCACGTAGGCCGCGCGCCAGGGCTCTGGCCCGAGCGAGCGCAAGAAAGTCGCGGTGTGCGAGGTGCCGGCACCCACTTCCATATCGTAGGGCTGCAGCAGCGCGCAGCCCTGCTTGTCCCAATAGTCCTGGAGCGTAAGGATGATTTGCTGGAAAGTAAGCATGTGATTGTTCTTAGGGCGAGCCGTGGACGGGCCAACCGGGACGGTGGCAAACCGTCGATTTTAACTGTTCGCGAGCCATGTGCGAGTGCGGGCCGGAACTGAATGGTTTTTGTCGCCCTGGCTGGGCGTCGTATGATGTGCGCAGAGCCTTCAGTCCGGCCTGCGGTCGGGCACGTCATCGACAGCGATGACTGCCCGCGGGTCGGCACACAATTTATCGGAGAAGACATGACAGAGCTGGTGACAGTAGAGGTCAAGGACGGCGTTCAGATCATTACGATCAACCGTCCGCAGGCGCGCAATGCGATGAATCTGGAGGCCGCGCAGGGTGTGGCGGCAGCCCTGGACCAGCTCAACGAGGACCCCTCCATCGTTGTCGCAGTACTCACGGGTGCGGGCGGCACGTTCTGTTCCGGCATGGATCTGAAGGCTTTCGCTGCCACGGGGCAGCGCCCCTATGTCGGCGATCGTGGCTTTGCAGGTCTGTGTGAAAAACCCCCGACCAAGCCCCTGATTGCCGCAGTCGAGGGCTATGCGGTGGCAGGCGGGTGCGAATTGGCCCTTGCCTGCGACCTGATCGTCGCCGCCAACAATTCGCAGTTCGGGTTGCCTGAAGTGCGTCGTGGGCTGGTTCCTGGCTCGGGTGGCATGCTGCGTCTGCCCCGCCATATTCCCTACCATATTGCTATGGAACTGGCGCTGACAGGCGAGTCGATTTCTGCAGAACGCGCCTATCAGGTCGGTCTGGTCAATCGCTTGAGCGAGCCCGGCCAGGCGCTGCATCATGCCCTGGATATGGCGCATCGCATCGCTGGAAACGGCCCGCTGGCCGTGAAAACGATCAAGGGCGTGATCGCCGAATCGGGCGACTGGCCCGTGGGTGAAATGTTTGATCGTCAGCGTCCGCTGATCGCACATATCTTCACCTCCGACGATGCGCGTGAAGGCGCCACGGCATTTGCCGAGAAACGCCCGCCGAAGTGGACCGGGCGCTGATACTTGGCCGGCGTGCGGCGTGCCTGCCCAGGTGCAACACACGTCATTCTATTTTCAACATCATCAGTCAGAACCATGACAGTCACTATCAAAGAAGACGATTTCATCCAGTCCATTGCCGATGGCATTCAGTTCATCAGCTACTACCATCCCGTGGACTACATTCGCCATTTGGCACGCGCCTACGAGCGTGAGCAAAGCCCGGCCGCGCGCGACGCCATGGCGCAGATCCTGACCAACTCGCGTATGTGCGCCGAAGGCAAGCGTCCGCTCTGCCAGGACACGGGCATCGTGAACGTGTTCCTGAAAGTGGGCATGAACGTGCGCTTCGACACCTGTATGAGCTTGCAGGAACTGTGCGACGAAGGGGTACGTCGCGGCTATCTGAACAGCGACAATCCGTTGCGCGCATCCGTTCTCGACGATCCGCTGTTCACCCGCCGCAACACGCGTGACAACACGCCCTGTATCGTCAACGTCGAACTCGTGCCTGGTGACACTGTCGACGTGCAAGTGGCGGCCAAGGGCGGTGGCTCGGAAAACAAGTCCAAATTCGTCATGCTCAATCCTAGCGACTCGATCGTGGATTGGGTCCTGAAAACCGTGCCGACCATGGGTGCAGGGTGGTGCCCCCCGGGCATGCTGGGCATTGGCGTGGGCGGCACGGCTGAAAAGGCCATGCTGATGGCCAAGCAGTCGCTGATGGATGACATCGACATGTACGAGTTGCTCGAGCGCGGCCCGCAGAGCAAGCTTGAGGAACTGCGCATCGAACTGTACGAGAAGGTCAATGCGCTGGGCATCGGCGCACAGGGTCTGGGTGGACTGACGACAGTGCTGGACGTCAAAATCCACACCTTCCCCACGCACGCGGCATCCAAGCCTGTGGCGATGATCCCCAACTGTGCGGCTACCCGGCACGCGCACTTCGTGCTCGATGGCTCGGGTCCCGCGCACATGACGCCGCCCTCGCTTTCTGAATGGCCTGAAGTGCATTGGGCGCCCGACTACAACAAGTCGGAACAGGTCGATCTGAATACCCTCACGCGCGAACAGGTCGCGGCGTGGAAGCCGGGTCAAACCCTGTTGCTCTCGGGCAAGATGCTGACCGGGCGCGATGCCGCCCACAAGCGGATTCAGGACATGCTGGCCAAAGGAGAGTCCCTGCCTGTCGACTTCGCCAATCGCGTCATCTATTACGTCGGCCCGGTCGATCCCGTGCGCGACGAAGTCGTGGGCCCGGCTGGCCCCACCACGGCGACCCGCATGGACAAGTTCACCGACATGATGCTGGAGAAAACCGGCCTGATCGCCATGATTGGAAAGTCCGAACGTGGCCCGGTTGCGATCGAATCCATCCGCAAGCATCAGTCGGCTTACCTGATGGCGGTGGGCGGCGCAGCCTACCTCGTCTCCAAGGCAATCAAGGGCGCACGCGTAGTGGGTTTTGAAGACCTCGGGATGGAAGCCATCTATGAGTTCGACGTGAAGGATATGCCGGTCACCGTGGCTGTGGATGCACAAGGCATCTCGGTTCACAACACCGGACCCAAGGAGTGGCAGGCGAAAATCGGCAAGATCCCCGTCGCGGTCATCTGACGTAAAAAAAAGCGGCACAGCCCTCGCCGGGATGTGCCGCCCGACGGGCATCAATAATGCGGAGGCATTTCGTCACGCAGGCTTCGGAAGGGCGTGTCGGCCTGATCGGGAAGCTGCTGCTTCAAGGCAGCGATCTCGTGCATCAGGCGGTCTATCTGTTCCTGCTGACGAAAGATCGTGTTGTTGAGCTGGTCGAGCAGATCATCCGAGAAGCTGGCTTTGATTTCCAGCTCGGTCAGGCGGCGTTCGGTATCGGGCGCGGTATTCATGGCGGTATTATGACCCGAACAGGGCGCCCGGGTGGTCTTGGTGCCCTGGCGGGCGGTAGGTGAGCCGCCTGGTCACATCACGACTGCGCGTTGGGTGTGGCAGCGTTTCTGCGTCACCGTGCATGCCAGTTTCCAGCCGGATGAACCGGTGCAAAAGGAGCGTCAAGGTGTTGAAAATACTTGGAAAGTTGCCGTCCATCAACGTACGCAAAGTCGTGTGGACGTGTGCCGAGTTGGATCTGCCATTCGAGCGTAGTGACTGGGGATCCGGATTCCGGTCAACGAACACCCCTGAATTCCTGGCACTGAACCCCAATGGACTGGTCCCTGTCATTCAGGATGGCGATTTTGTCATGTGGGAGTCGCACGCCATTATTCGGTATCTTGCCAATCGATACGATTCCGGCGCGGTCCTGTATCCCGATGCCGCTCAAGCCCGTGCGCGCGTTGACCAATGGATGGACTGGCAGGCAACCAATCTGAACCAGTCCTGGACCTATGCCTTCATGGGATTGGTGAGGGAGTCGCCCAACCATCAGGATCCAGCAGCGATCAAGGCATCTTGCGCGTCATGGATCCACCACATGCGCATTCTCGAAGATCGCCTGAACCAGACGGGCGGTTATGTCGCGGGCGACGCCTTCACGCTGGCGGATATTCCCATGGGCTTGACCGTGAACCGGTACCTGAAAACACCCTTCGAGAAACCCGATCTGCCTGCCATCGCCGCATATGATGCGGCATTGCGGCAGCGATCAGGCTACCTTGAATACGCCGCGAACGGTCCGACCTGACTTAGACCGCGATCAGATCGTCTGGAAACGGCGCGTGCTTAGTGGCGATGCTTGTGATGGCGTTTGCCGCGATGCTTGTCGTGGCCACGGTAGTTCGCGCGTTTGTAGTGATCGCGACCACGATCTCCGCGGTCCCAGCGACGACGGTCACGACGATCGTCATCACTGGTGATGACATTGCCCAGCACGCCACCGGCGGCTGCGCCGCCGATCGTCATCAAAGGATCACCTTCCGATAGCAGCGCTCCCGCGACTCCGCCCAAGCCTGCGCCGATCACCGTGTTGCGTGTCTTGTCATCGGCCTGAGCACCGGCGCCTAAACCCAGCGCGAGTACACCTGCCACCAAGGCCTGGGCCATACGTTGAGTGATTGTCATGATTGGTTCTCCTGTACACACTCGGACTGCCTATGCATCGATCCGGCGTTGGGACAACGTTATCACTTCAGCTGTGTGTCAGTCGTGCTGCGTGCGATACGGTATGTATAAGAAGTTTCAGTCGCTTTCGGTATAAAAAAATCCCCTGCCAGGCGAACCCGGTAGGGGACAACTACCACCACTTCTCTCAACTTCAGGCAGGCGCTCGCTTGGTGCCAAGCGCTGCAATCTCTTCGCTGGTCATGCCCAGCACCTCTTGGAGGACCTCGGAAGTGTGTTCACCCAATAATGGGGGCGCGCGCCGATATTGGACGGGCGTTTCCGAAAACCGCAGGGGACTGGCTGTAACCGGGGCAGATTTCGCGGTCGGGTGTGGGATCTCCTGACGAAGGCCACGTGCGAGTACGTGCGGATCGGCAAAGACCTGGCTGATGTCGTTGATCGGCCCGCAAGGCACACCGCCAGCTTCCATTTTCGCCAGCAGATCGTCCCGCTTGCCCTGCGCCATGATCTCGGTCAGGCGTGCAATCAGCACCTCCCGATTGGTCACACGCAGGCGGTTGGTCGTGTAGCGTGGGTCTTCGGCCAGTTCCGGGGCACCGATAGCCTTGGCAAACGAACGAAACTGCGAGTCGTTGCCCACGGCCGCAATC